>JAFGBX010000197.1 GCA_016932935.1 Promethearchaeota archaeon
CGCCGACCTGGAGGGCGCGGACCTGTCCTACGCCGACCTGCGCGGCGCCCGGCTTGCCGATGCCAGGACGCCCGGCGCGGCCTTCACCGGCGCCCGCCGGGGCCCGTGAGGCCGGGCTCGGTACAAGCTTTTTGTATGACTTCCCCCTATACCAACGCAGTAGAAGGCAGATAAACGAGTGGAAACCATGCCCGCACTGGACATCGAATTTTACCCGGCCCTCCCCCAGGACAGCATGGACGTCGATTTCGAGCTCAAGAAGAACGCGAAGAACTGGGACAAGCCGTTCTTCTTCGAGCCCAGGAAGTGCTTCGACATGGGCCAGATCAAGCGGCACTGCGACCCGATCCTCGAGAGGGGCGTCGAACACGTCATCGTCATCGGCACGGGCGGGAGCATACAGACCCTGCTGGCCCTGCTCCCGTTCGCCGAGAAACAAGTCCATCCCATCACCAGTTCCCGTCCATCCGAATTGAAGGAGCTCTTCAAGGTTCCCGGCATCAAGGACAAGTCGGTCGTCGTTCCCGTATCCCGGGGAGGCGAGACGCTCGACGTCAACTCGGTCCTCGGCCTCTTCGGCAGGTACAAGGTGCTCGGCCTGAACTCGCAGGGCGCCATGAACCAGGTCCTCAAGACCTACGCGGCCACGATCATGGACGTGCCAGACTTGAGCGGCCGCTTCGCCGCGTCTTGCACGAACGTCGCGCTGGTTCCCGCCTACCTGGCGGGGATCAACGTCGACGTCTTCGTGAGCGGCCTCGAGGAGGGCTATGAGCTCTACGGCGCCAAGCTCCCCTTCTCGGCCAACATCGCCAAGAAGTACGCCTACTTCCTCTTCCGGCTCTACAAGAACGGCTTCCGGAACGTGTTCTCCATGCCCTACTTCTCGTGGCTCGAGGGCGCCGTCGGCCTCTGGGTGCAGGAGCTGTCCGAGAGCACGGGCAAGAACAGCCTCGGCTTGCTCGGCACGAGCCAGCCCGCGCCGTTGTGCCAGCACAGCGTGCTCGAGCTGCTCCTCAACAAGCAGTTCCACACGGTGCCGATGCTCTGGACGGTGGACAAGGATCCCAACGACATGCCCCTCAACTCCGCGATTGCACACGTCGAGGGGAAGACGGCGGCGCAGACCGTGCTCTACCAGGCGAACGCGACGATCGAGGCGCTGATCGAGAAGTCCATCCCCTCGGCCCTGCTCTCGATAGACGTTCCCACGGTCAAGAACGTCGGCCATCTGGTCGCCTTCATACAGGCCACGGTGTACTGGCTCTGCTTGCTCTTCAACGTGAACTGGAGCGACAACCCGAACGTGCTCCTGGGCAAGGCGATCTGCAACACGGCCATGGCCGACAAGAAGGGGTGGGGCGAGCTGCGCTTGCGCCGGGAGCAGACAGCGAAGGAAATCTTCGCCGACTTCTGGAAGCTTTGAGCGCGTTCCCGTTGCCCGCCTCCTCCTTTCATCCCATTCCTATCGACCGGTTCCCCACCGAGAGAAGCCGGACATGAGACACGCCACATTGCCGAACGGCCTCCGTGTCGCTTGCATTGACAAGCTCACAGCGCGGTACGTCTACGACGAGATCTTCGTCGACGGCGTCTACACGCGCCAGGGAGGCATCGGGATCCGACCGGGGGACGTGGTGTTCGACGTCGGCGCGAACATCGGTCTGTTCACCCTGTTCGCGGCTGCGCAAGCATCCGAGGTCGAGATCCACGCGTTCGAGCCCGTCCCACGGATATTCGAGGCGCTTCGGGCCAACACCGCCGCGCTCGGGCCGCGGGTGCACCTCTACAACGTCGGGCTCGGGGACGCCGCGGGCGACGTCGACTTCCAGTTCTACCCGCGCGTGTGCGCCGACTCGACGGCGACCCCGTTCGACTTCGAGGCCAAGGTCGCGCGGTACGTCGAGACCTACGACGAGAGCATCGCCAAGGACATGCCGGTCGCGCGGATCATCCCGAGGGCATGGCGGCCCCGCGTGGTGCGCTCGTTCCTCAAGCAAATGTACACGGGGCAAGCGGTCACGTGCCGCGTTCGACCCTTGAGTGACATCATCGCGGAGCAGCGCGTGGCGCGCATCGACCTCCTGAAGGTCGATGCCGAGAACGCAGAGCGGGGTGTCGTGGCCGGCATGACCGAAGAGGCCTGGGACAAGGTCCGGCAGGTGTCGATGGAGGTCCACACGCACATTGCGGGCGGGGAGGGCCTCGTGTCCGAGATGCAGGGCGTGCTCGAGTCGAGGGGGTTCCGCGTCTCGCGCGGCGCCGAGTCACGCGAGACGATAATGGGCGTGTTCATGGTCTATGGCAAGAAATAAACCGAACGAACCGGTCGATCCAACTGATGTCGGGCAAGGAAAAAGTGAAAATCAATAAATTTGGCGGCAGCTGCCTTTCCGACGCCACCTCGTTCGCCAAGACCTTGTCCATCATGAGACAGTTCGCTGGCACGCCTTCCGTCGCCGTGCTCTCGGCGTTCAAGGGCGTGACCGATCAGCTGATAGAGCTGGCCAAGCTCGCCCTCGAGGACTTGCCCGCCGCGGAGGCATTTTGCGCGAGGCTCGAATCGTTCCACGCCGACATTGCCCGTCAGATGATCAAGGACGGCGAGTCGCTCAAGGATGCCCTCGACTTCATCTCGTTTCGTTTCAACAAGCTGCTCGGCGCGGCGCGGGACGTCTACAAGGGTGGGCTGCCCCCGCATTTACAGGACTACATCGTGTCGTTCGGCGAGCGCCTCTCGACGTACTTGTTCACGTGCTTCTTGCGGTCGAGCGGCGTCGAGGCAGAGTACCTCTCGGGCGAGGCCGTGATCACGACCAACGCGGAATTCGGCAACGCGATGCCCATCATGGACAAGACACAAGGGAAGATCGATGGTTCCGTGCTTCCCGTGCTGAGACGTGGTGCCGTCGCGGTCATCACGGGGTACTATGCAGAGACCGAGGATCATCTCACCACCACGCTCGGTCGTGGCGGTTCCGACTTCACGGCGACGATCATCGCCAACGTGCTCGCGGAAAGATACGATCCAGAGGTGCTCTTCTGGAAGGACGTCGACGGCCTGCTCTCGGCCAACCCGAAGATCGAGCCCTCGGCCAGGCTCATCGAAGACATCTCCTACGACGAGGCAAAGGAACTCGCCTACTTCGGCTCGAAGGTGCTCCACCCGATCTGCTTGCGCATGACCATGGACAAGGGCATCCCCGTCCAGATCCGGAACTTCAACAAGGACCTGGACGCGGCCTACACCCGCATCTCGAAGGCGAGGCAAGAGGTGGGTGCCATCGTCAAGTCGATCGCGTGCGTCGAGAGCTGCGAGATGATCACCCTGCAAGGCGCGGCGATGGTCTCCCTGCCGGGCATCGCGGCGCGCCTCTTCACGATCATGGCCCGCGAGAGGATCAACATCATGTTCATCAGCCAGGCCTCGTCAGAGAACAACATCACGTTCGTGGTGAACCAGCAAGATGGCCCGCTCGCCGTGAAGGCCCTCTTCGAAGACGCTGACTTCGGCAAGGCGTGGTTCGACATCTCCCGCGAGGCGACCAGCCTCGTCGCAGTGGTCGGTCATGGCATGGCATACAAGCACGGCGTCGCGGGCAAGGTCTTCACGGCACTTGGCGACGCCGGCGCGAACGTCCGTGCCATCGCGCAAGGGTCGTCCGAGCTCAACATCTCCTTCCTCGTCGGGCCGAAGGACCTTAAATCGGCGATCCACGCGCTCCACCAGGAATTCATAATAGCACCCGCGCCATGATCCCCATTGTCGTGAAGGATGCGCCCTCGAATGACGAAGAACGACAGTAATGTCGAGCCTCAGCACAAGAGGCTCGGTAAAGACGAGTACTTCATGGAGATCGCGAAGATCGTCGCCAAGCGGTCGACGTGCCTCCGGCGGGACGTCGGCGCGGTGCTCGTGAAGGACGCGCACATCATCAGCACGGGGTACAACGGCACGCCAGCCGGCCTGCCGCACTGCACACCGAGCACTTGCGTGCGCACGAAACTCAACATCCCGTCGGGCAAGGACCCCCACCTCTGCCGCGCTGTCCATGCCGAGCTCAACTGCATCATCCAGGCCGCGCGCCACGGCACCTCGATCGACGGCAACACGACGATCTACGTCACTGCCTTCCCATGCATCGACTGCACGAAGGTACTCATCAACGCGGGCATCAAGCGCATCGTGTACCTGGGCGAGTACGACTCGTCGAACGAGATCCGCAATTCCTTGATCGCCGAGTCGGGGATCGTCCTTGAGAAGTACTCCCCCGAGGGGGGGCATTGAACGCCGCTCCGCGGGCGCACTTGATGCGCGCTTAAAAGGTCTCGTGCGCAGCTTGCTTCATGCAAGAGCGAGCACCTAAGCCCCGCGGGTTGCCTGGTAGGCTCGCCGGCCTCCAGCCTGCGCTCACCATGGCGACCGGCAGTGTTTTCGGGGCGCTGTTAGTCGTGTTTTTCTCGGTTGTGTACTCTCACCAGATATTCTTCTCCGACCGGTGGGATCCGTACGCGACTAAGTACATCGAGCTCTGGTTTTTCACGCTGTCTCTCTCGGTTCTCGTCCCGGCCGTGCTACGCTTCGTGAGTAAAGGCGTTGTCGCGTGGTATGGCAGGGTTTGCACGGTCGCCGCGGCCGTCGTGATCATCGCGTGGCTCGCCAGCTCCTGGCCAACGCACGTGACCGAGGCCGGGTACACGTCGATCGGGTACATGTTCCGCGACAACGTCATTCTCTTCGAGCTCGCGCTGCACCTCTCGGCGAGCGTCGTGGCTAGTGCATTCCTCGAGCTAACAGCCGTGCAGCGCGACGGGAAGGAGGGAGCCTTCAAGAGCGTCTCGGGGATGGTGATAGGCGCGTTGGCACTCGCTGCGGGTATGTCGGTTTGTGTATACGTCTTCCAGTATCCCGGGCTCCACGCCGTGCTAGCAGTCGCCGCCGTAAGTGCGGCAGCGCTGGCGGTCGCGGGGATCGTGCCGCTCGCGGCGCCTGGCGCGTGGTCAGTCGTGACGGAGCAAGAAGGGGCATCCAAGGAGGGCGATGCGCCGTACCAGCGCGGCGGCTACGTCCGGGCGTTCGTTTTCTCGGGAACCACGATCGTCGTCTTGCTCGTCTTGTTCCTCGTCGTGTCTGAAAAGGCATGGGAGACGATCGCCACGGTGATCCCAGTCCTCTTCCCTCTTGCGGAAGTCGTGGTATGTCTCCCCTACTACATATGGAGCCGCACCACCGAGCGAGAGGACTCTGTCAGGGGCTACGGTGACGTCGTGAGGTCGGTGGTCGCACTGGTCTTCGCCTTGATCGGTATCGCGATCGCATTGCTCGTATCCGGGTACTACCGTGCTATTCCCCGATCGGTTATATGGCTCGCCGGCGCGGCGGCATGTGGCTTCATAGTCGCACGGGCTATCCGCTGGCGCGAGGCCACCTCTAGCTCCGCCAGGGCGCTTCTCAACCACGTCGTACTCCTCGCGGGATTGACCATCGTCGCGGCGGTGGCAATCACGGCCGGTCTCTCGTGGCACGGTCACGCGGATCTCCTGGAAGGGATCCCGGAGGACTTGCGCGACCCCTCGGCCGTGCCGTTCCCCGACTTACCCGGCGTGATCCCCGCGGGCTTCGGCATCGGGCTGCTGCTCGCGTGCGCCGTCCACGGCATCGGCGACTACCACCAGAAGGCCCCGCTAGGCACGAGCGGGGAGCCGACGTGGAACGCGAACGCGACCATCTGGCTCATCATGGCCATCCCCGGGGCGTTCTACATGGGGCAGTTCTTCTTCGAGAACAGAATCTTCGAGTGGTACCTCCATATCCAATCAAACGTCGAGGATACGGGGACGACAATTATGCTTTTCGGCGCCGTGTACGTGGCCATCGTTCTTGCAGCAGTCCCGCTCGTGATACGACTAGCCGTGAATGTGGCACGCGGGAGGGGAAAAGGAGATATGGTCACGAGCAACCGCTTGCCCCGGAGAGAGAGATGGGCTGGTGCTACCCTCGTCGCGATCGTGTTCGCCGCGAGCCTCGGGGGCGCAGCGATAGCGTCGGCCTGGCCGCAACCCGAGCCCGCACACCACGCCTTGCTGATACGGCACGACGATCTCACCTTATGGACACTCTATCCTGCTGAGAAGGTTACCAACACTTACGAGCCCGGCACGTTCTCCACGACGGCCAGCGAGATCTCGGTGACTATGGCCGCCGGCGAGACCGAGCGTGTGCACCTGATACTCACGCCGCGCGCGGCGATAACGCGTCTACGCGTGAACATCTCTAGTTTGCACGACTCGGGTTCCGGCGAGTACTTCCCGACTAATGGCTCGAACTGGTACTACGTCACCTACAATTTCGACGGACAGGAGGAACACCTCGTTCCGGGCAACCCGTACCAGTACCGCGGCCGCGAGAACGTATCAGTCGCATATCTCGCCCAGGTCGACAACTGGGCAGCCTCTCCGGGCTCGAACCAGCCGCTGTGGCTCGCCTTCACGTCGCTGTATAACACGTCCGCCGGTAGCTATGTAGGCTGCGTGAACGTCACGTGGGTGGGAGGCGACGGGGCGGGGCAGATCAGCTTGCCTATACGGGTGACCGTCCTGGATTACAAAAAGCCCATCGCTTTCCGGTTCTTCACGGCCATCGGCACGGCACGGGGGGAGGCTGCGGTTCGTGGTAGGTCGCTCTGGCGGCACGGGCGTATGGGATACGAGCCCGGCCACACTGAAATGCTGCTCCCCAAGTTCTGGACGATCAACTGGATCACGGGTTCCTTTACCCTCGATTTCACGAACTTCTACAACGCGATGAACGAGTGCGCATCGGCGGGGTACACGATCCAGAAGTACGTCGCCTTTTCAGCGGAGATGCTCACCCCGGGTGCCGTGGCTCCCGCGGTTCCCTTCTCGGCGCTTTGGAACAGTACCGTTCTCGCCATCATCGGTAACGCTTCGCTAGACATGAACAACACGCAATTCGACCTGCCACATGGCCAGGGGAAGATCAAGGCCATCGACATGTTCTACGACGACCTCTATGACGAGCCGGGGAAGGACGACGCGTGGCGCTTCCGGTTCGGCCAACTATTCGACCAAGCATGCCACACGACGGGGATCAAGTGGCGTTTGCTGTGCACCTGCGGGGTCTCGCTGGAGGCGGCGGGCTGGCCCGGCTGGTCGGAACCGGGCGGGGTCTACGACGTCATCGACATCCGCGTGCAGATGCCGTTTGGCTTCCAGCTGTACCGCGACGATCCCGAGGTGCGGTACCTCTCGGACGTGGTGTACCCGGCCGAGGACTGGATCTACTGGATAAACTCGCCATGGCCGCCGGCGCCAAACAGTGCCCAGGCATACAACCCAGGCTCGGCAGTTTTTTCACAAGCCGTTCAATACTACACAATATCTAATGCCTCGGGATTCCTCTTCTGGACGTCGGGCGACACGACGTGGGCGGACGGCGGTGACGGCTACGCGGGCTGGGGCTCCGGCAAGTACTTTTACCCCGCCGGCGATGGTTCCGGAGACTGGGATCCTTGCTATAGGTTCGAGATGTTTGACGACGGGCTCGAAGTCGGGGAGTTGCTGCGACACCTGGACGCGATGATCGTTAATGGCACCGCTGGCCCGCTGGACGCTGCCAGGCTGCAACAAGCGGTCGGCATCCGGGACGAGTTCGAGGCAATGTTCCCGGACTTTTACACGTACCCGCGACCTGACCGCGTCGGGGATCTGTACGCGCTGCGGCTCGAGCTGCTACAGTCGTGACAATTCGCAAACAAGTTGGACAAATGTGGACACCAGCACTGGAAGCCACGCCAACCAGCCGGGGCGCATTCCTGGC
>JAFGBX010000198.1 GCA_016932935.1 Promethearchaeota archaeon
GCCATCCTCGCGGCGGTCGCCATGATCGTCGCGCCCATGAAGAAATACAGGGCCAGGGACGGGAAAGCGGCGCGCGTCGACGGGACGGCGGCCGCCATGATGGCCGTGGCCGCTGCCTCGTGGCTCGTGACGTGCATCCCGACCTGGTGGCACCCGCGTGGCATGTTCCACTTCAACTACCAGCTGCAGTTCATCGTGGGGAACGTGGCGTTCCCCGTCTCGATCGGGCTGTACATGCTCACGTTCCTGCTCAAGCAACCGCCACGGTTCGGCGACGGCGCCCGGCACGTCCGCCGGGAGATCCCCTACCTCATCACCGCGGCGTCCATCTTGTTGGCCTTACAGATGGCCGGTATCTTCGCGAACGGCACGGGTGCGCCCGGCCAGGTGTTCGACCTCGACATCTACTGGTGGTGGCCCGCCGCTCACTTGATCCCGTACGCTTTCATCGTTGCACTCGCGTTCACGATCGTCACCGGCGCGCGCCTCGCGGTTTCGGTGGATCCGGGCAAGATCACGGGCAAGCTACTCAAGGCACGCAAGCTACCCGATGCCGTGCGAAAGTGCATCGTCGTGGCGTGCATCGCGATGTTCATCATCCCGCCAGTCGCCGGCTATGCCCTCGACGACGAGGATCCCCCGCGGGTGCTGGTCAACCAGGTCGGCTACACGCCGTCCGCCACCAAGCGGGTCTTGTTCCAAGCACCCGTTGGCTCGACGGTGCCAGCGATCGCCCCCTTCTCGCTCGTGGACGACACCTCTGGCGCCGTGGTGTATGGCGGCACGCTATCGAGGAACGGATCCTACTACCAGCACTGGTACATGGAGGGGAACTTCACGTCGTTCAACCTAACGGGCAAGTATCACGTCGAGGCGTCGATCAACGGCGTGAAGGTCGCGAGTCCATCGTTCACGATCGCCGAAGACGTCTATAACATCGCACTCGAGCGGGCAGTCGAGTTCTTCTACTACCAGCGCTGTGGTTACGAGGTCCAGGAGGTCGTTCCTGGCTTCGCGGGACACCACGCTTGCCATCTCGACGACGCGATGATCTTCAACGGATCCAGCCTGGTCTACAAGAACCTCTCCGGCGGGTGGCACGACGCGGGGGATTACAACAAGTACAACTCCTGGTATTACACCCAGTGGCGCGTCACCCGGGCGCTCGCTGACGCTTGGCTGGACGGTAAAGACACCTATATGTCGTTCGCGGATCTGTACGACAGCGCGGCACCCGACGTCATCGACGAGGTGCTTTGGGGGGCGAGGTACTTGACGAAGTGCGTCGACACGGAGGGCATCACCCCCGCCACGAGGGGGCTCGTCATCCACAACGTGGCGGACTGGAACTGGCAGGAGAACAAGAGCGCCCACATGTCCTACTGGGGGCCGCCGGACAGGAACACGGACAACATCCCGTGCACGGGGGACGAGCGGGTGGTCTGCTCGACCGGAAACCCGTGGTCGGTGCCGTGGGGCTGGGCAGGTGCCGAGGCCGGGTTCGGGTTCGCCGGGGCGATGCTCCGCGTGGCACGAGTCATTGACACCGCGGGCTTTGCCTTGCCGGCGTGGGCCCCCTCGGCCCCCGAGCTTCGGAACATGGCGGCCTTGCTCAACGACACCTACCGGCCCATCGCCGACGCGAACGACGGAACCCGCCTCAACAGCTCATGGCCGCACATGTGGACGGCCATGTCCCGCTTGCTGTACGAGCAGGAGATGGCAATGATCACGGGTAACTGGAGCGCTGCGGATGACTGGGCGCACGAGATCGTCGAGCACGTCGGCAATGACTTCGATAACTCCAACAACGTCCACTTCCTCAGCGATGCCTTGCGGTATTACATCAGCTGCAACCGAACCATCCCGTCCATTGCCCTCACCAGGATCAACACGTGGCAAGGCACCATCTTCCCCGACCATTTCGTCGGGCCATTCGGCGTGTTCCACGTGTTCGACGGCAGTGGGAACCCCGTGCTCTTCAGCAGGGACGCGGCCGCGGGTGGAGGCCTGATCAATGCAGATCATTGCTGGTTCGCGTGGTTCCAGGCGCTGGCCGGCCACGTGGCGCCCGCGACCGCCCGCCTCGACCTCGTGCAAAACATCCTGGACTACTTGTTCGGCGTGAACCCGCTCGGGCTCTGCCAGATGGACGGCGTCGGGGGGAGTTTCGTCCCCCAGATCCACCACCGCTACGGGTGCTCCCGGAACCCGTCGGGTCGGGTGCCAGGCGGCATCATCAACGGCATCCGCAGCTACCTGCCGTCGAAGCAATGGGCGGCTCTCAACGGCGTGAACCAGACCGTGGCAGCCACCCTGCTCCCCGAGAACGCGTGGGTTGACAACTGGCCCGGCTCCGGCCTGTTCAACGACGGGGTGAGCGCCCACTCGAACGAGATCTGGATCATCCACGACGGGGCATTCCTCGAGATGCTCACAAGCTTCATGAAGTACCACTCATAAGCAAGGTCTCGGCCCTAGCCTTATCCCTTTTTTATCCCACGATGCAATGAGGGAGCAAGGACCGCTGCGCGCCACGTGAAACGGCGCAAGCAAGCATTCGACGTGGGACGACATGGCACGAGTACTCGATGCAATAGGCACATCGGTCAGCTCGCCTGAAACGGCCTGGAGCGTGCTCTCGCCCCATAGGGCCACCCGGGTGGTCGTTATCGTTGTGGGCCTGTTATCCTTCTCGCGGCTCGTCACGGTCATCCTGGACGTCCACCGGGCGGCCGTCACAGGCCTGGCGGACGAGGGCATCATCGGCATGGTCCTGGGCACGCTCGCCCGGGGAAGCGTCTGGCATTCCCTCGTGATCGCGTCGGCCGGCCTCTCGGCGATCATCGCCGGGTGCTTGGCTTCCGCGGTGGCCATCTCGAGGGCCGGGCATAAAAGCGCGTGGGGCCACGTCTTCCTCGAGCTCATGGCCGCGGCAACGGTCAGGCTACCGATCATCGCCGGGCTCGCCTTGGTTCTCCTGTTCTTCACGGGCACCGTGTACGTCGTCGAGTCCACGGTTTCCTTGGCGATATGGGTCGCCGGCTTCGGCGTTGCACTGCTGGAATTCTGGCGGGTCTCCGGGAAGGTTGCCGCACGTAACGAGGCACGTCCCTGGGTTGGCTTCGTCGCCGCGATGCTCGCATCCATCGCCATGGCCGCCGTGACGGTCGGCATCACCTACTTGATCGGGGGCCTCGAATAGATGGCGCGTGGATCTGGTACCAAGCGGCGTTCCAGGTTGTGCGTCTCGACGTGGCTCGTCCTGTCGATTGCCTTCCTCGCTTGCACGGTCGTCGACAGCATCACGCCTTACGAGGTCTGGGCGTGGTCGGAGGACGAGCGGCTGCTCGCGGAGGCGAGGGAGCGGATCCTGGTCGTCCGCAGGGGGGGTGTGTCCCTCGATTTCAGCGCCGGGAACGCGGGCAAGGCCGTCGCCATCGAGCAAGTCACCCACGCGTTCAAGTTCGGCAGCAACGCCTTCTACTACAACAACACATACGCGGGTGGCCCCTTCAACGCCACGTTGAACGGGACATACACGTCCCATTTCAACCGGCTCTTCAACTACGCGACCCTCCCGTTCTACATGAAGGCCTACGAGGCCCGGCAAGAAAAGCTCAAGGAGATGTCGGCAATGTTGCAAGCCGAGAACATCGCCGTCAAGGGCCACCCCATCATCTGGCAGATAGCGAACCAGATCCCGGACGAGGTCGAGTTCAGCACCAACTCCACCTATCGAAAGGAATGGACGGAGCAACACATCGAGAACGTGCTACTAAACCACACGGACATACGGGTCTGGGATCTGGTTAACGAGATGACCCACGTGAAGAACCTCTTGCTGGGTTCGACGGCGGTCGAGACCTGGGAGAACGCGCTCGCGAAGGCGCGCTCGGTTCGTGGCGACTGCACGTTCATCGCGAACGAGTACGGCACCATCCAGCCCGGCGATGCAGCGACATCAGGTAACGATGCAGAGGTGTTCTACGACTTCGTGGAACGGGTCGTGGCCGATGGCCATTCACCCGACGCGATAGGCTTCCAGGGGCACGAGTGGATGACCGCGTGGGTGCCGATGAAGGACATCGTCGACACGTTCGACTCCTTCGGGCGCTTCAGGATCCCCATTCACATCACCGAGTTCGACCCCGGTAGCAAGGAATACTACGGCGGGAGCCGCTCGATCCGCCGCGGCCCCATGAGCGAGGCGTCGCAGGCCGAGCTCGCGACCAAGGCATACACGACGTTCTTCTCGCACCCCGCGGTCGATGCGATCACGTGGTGGGCATTCATGGAAGACCCGTGGTGGCGTCCCGAGCTTGGAGATTACATGATGACAGCAGACGGGCGCGTCCTCCCCGTGTACCACGCGCTCTACGACCTCATCCACGTGCAATGGAACTCGTCCATGACGGTCACGCTGGATGCAGTGGGACGGTGTGACTTCACGGGCTTCTACGGGAACTACACGGCCACGGTCGCCGGCTCGCCCCCGATCCCGTTCGCGATCGTGGACACCCGGCCACCCTCGGGGCGCCCGTGGACGACTGGCGACGTGGTATGAAATGAATGAACGGGAGATGACTGCGCGATGCTGCACAACTCCTTGCTGATCCGGGACTTCCTCAAGAGACGGAACGCGAACCCAGTCTGCATCGAACGGCGCGCCGTCCACCGCTCGGTCTGCCGGTTTCCACTGCCGGAGGATCGCACCGGCGTGGTGGCGCTCGATGGTTGCTGGGACTTCGTGGTCGACGACGGGGTGGACGGCGCGAGCGAGCTCCGGCGCGACGCGGTCGACTTCCTCACGAAGTGCGGCGCCACGATCCAGCCCCTCTCCCCCAGGAAGGTGACCGTCGCCGTGGACGGGTCGATCCCGCCGGGTGCCTACCACCTGGCAGCCGCGGACGGGTCGATCGCCATCACCGCGAGCAGCACGTCCGGCGCCTGGGCCGGTTGGTTGGGCGTGGAGAAGGAGATAACCAACCGGCACCAGCTTTGCATCGGTAAAAGTGACGTGACCTTTCGACCCGCGTGGGGGGTGCAGATCAGCCAGGCGCCGTTCGGATCGAACTTCCTCGTGCCGGATCTCTCCGAGGAGTTCTTGTCGGACGATGCGTTCTTGATGCTCGCGCACCTCGGCTGCAACGGGATGAGCATCTACGGGGACTGGCTCCTGTACGTCGAGAGCAATATCTTCCCCGAGTTGAACCATCCCGACTACGAGCGGAACGTCGCGATGCTAAAGGCCGCGACCGAGCGCGCCGCGCGGTACGGCATCTCGCTGTTCTACGTGCCCGTCAGTCCAAAGTTGGTATCGGGCCATCCGGTCTTCCAGTCGCATCCCCAGGCCCGAGGCGCGCGGCTCGCGCGGGGCTCGAGGAAGGGCGAGGGCGAGCTCCACTGCCTCTGCTCGTCGAGCGGGGAGAGCCTCGCCTTCGTCGCGGAGACCTGGGGGAAGCTGTTCGAGGCGGTGCCCCTCCTCGGCGGGCTGATCCTCATCGTCGGGGGCGAGTCCTATTACCATTGCTTCATGTCTCCCGACAAGAGAAACGCCACTGATGGAACACCCGTGCTGGCGAAGACCAACTGCGCTGCGTGTGGCAAGCAAAAGCCCGAGGCGGTGGTGAGTAAGCTCGTCGGTGTCACCGCCGATGCGGTGCACCGGTCGAGCCCGGCGGCCGTCGTCGCCGCGTGGCCGTATTCCGCGGCCCGCTGGTCGGCCGACCCGTACCAGGTCGACTTGATCAACGCGCTGCCGGGCGGGGCGTCCTTCCTGTCCGAGATCGACAAGGACCAGTGGATCCACAAGGAAAGGGCCGGGTACTCGAAGCTGATATGGGACTACAGCATCGACTACACGGGCCCATCTGACCGCATCGTGGAACAAGCGGCCACGTGCCGCGGCCGTGGCGTACCCCTTCTCGTGAAGTCGGAGACCGCGCTGGGCCTGGAGTTCATCCACGTGCCGTACGTGCCGTGCCTCGACCGGCTCGCCGAGAAGTGGGCGAACGTCCGCTCGCTGCACCCGTCCGGGGTGCTGCAATCCTGGATGTTCTTCGGCTCGTTCGGCTCCCGGGCGGAGGAGCTCGGGTGGTGGTACTGCTGGCGTCCCGAGCTCGCCGCCGATGCCATCCTCGAGCATATCGCCGCGCGGGACTTCGGCAAGGCGTCGTGCCACGTGCGGAGGGCCTGGGTGGAACTGAGCGAGGCGACCGGGCACCTCCCCTGCATCCCGCCGTACTTCCTGGGGCCGTTCTTCCTCGGCCCGGCGCATCCCCTGCTGCCGCGCGCGGGCGCGGAGGTGCCGGAGGGGTTCAAGGGCGCGCTCTACTACAAGCAAGAGCACGAGGCGAGCCTGTCGAGCGCCCGCATCGGGGAACGCGAGCCGCTCGTGTTCAACGCCCTCCCCGATTATCCAAACCAGTGGGGGTTCATCGCAGACGATCTCGCTCGTTCGTGGGAGGTGTTCATCGCCGAGCTGGAGCGAGCAATGCTGGCGAGCAAGCTGGCGCACGAGGCCATGGGTGCCGCCATCGATTGCCTGGGAGCGCTCGCCCCCGATCACCGGCGCAACGTCGAGGAGGAGGCCTTGCTGGTCGAATACATGCATCGCACGTTCGTGACGTGTTTCAACACGATGTCGTTCCTCATGGCCAGGGATCGGACTGGCCCGGTTCAAGATGGTCAAAGTGCCAGGAAAGCCGTGGAAATCGCCGTGGCGGAGTTGGAGAACACGAGGCGTGCCCGCGCCCTCTACGAGCGCGCGCCGTGGCTCGACCTCGGGTTCCGGCTGGAGGGGGATTTCCCGCCGTGGAACGAGATGCTTGTCGCAAAGGAGAAAATATTATTGGGTATCATCGGGACTCAAAACATGGCGTGATGGTGTAATCGTGGACTCGCTCATCTGCGCAAGCTGCGGACGGCCCATCCGCTCCGCGTTTGTCAAGGCCTTGGGCAAGGCGTGGCATTCCGAACACTTCACGTGCGCGGCTTGTGGTAGATCCCTCGTGAACGTCCCGTTCTTTGAGAGAGGCGGGAAGATTTATTGCGAACTGGATTACAAGAACATGGTGGGCGTGAAATGCGCCGTGTGCGGGAAGGTCATCGAAGGAAAGTACCTGAAGAATTACTGGAACGACGTCTATTGCGCCCGCCACCAGGACGAGCTACCCTTGTGCTCCAACTGCGGCCGGCCCATCAGCACGCTGCTCACGCGAGGGGGGGTGGACTTCGGGGACGGCCGGTATTGCTGCAACATCTGCACCCCGAAGATCCTCGGGGAGCGGGAAGTCAACGAGCGGGTCCTGCCCCGGCTCGTGGAGTTCTACAAGAACTACGAGTTACCCCTCACCGACCTCGTCCGTGGCGTGCCCGTGCACCTCGTCGACGCGCGGGAGATGGCGAGGCAAGCGCAAGGTGACTCCTTGCACCCGGTCACCGGCCTGATAAAGAAGGTGGTCAAAATCGAGACCCGGGGGACGAGGCAAACCCAGTCGAAGCGGATCCAGGAGATACTCATCTTGAAGGGGCTCACGGAGATCGCCGCGTCGGGCGTGCTCGCGCACGAGATCGGCCACGCGTACATGTTCGCCCACGACTTCCCGCCGCTACCGCCAATCGTGGAGGAGGGCATGGCCGAGATATTCTCGTTCTTGTGGCTTCGCAGCCGCAAGGGGCCGGAGGTCGCATTCCGGCTGAATTTAATCGAGATCAACGACAACCCGATATACGGCGAGGGCTATCAGACGGCCCGCCGATACATGTCGGAAAGGGGGTTCTGGGCGCTCCTGGACTACGTGAAGGAGCACGCCCAGTTCCCGAGGCTGTAGGCCCACTCGCGTTCACAGCTTCCTGACGTCGTTCTCGAGCAGCTCGATGACGACCTTGAGCGGCCCGGTCGCGTCGAGGTACGTGTACTGCCCGCCGCGGTAGTCGCCACGCTGGGCCACGCTCACGCCCTTGGCCGCGAGCGCCTTCACCTTCCCCTCCGTGTCGCGCACGTTGAACGCGACGTGGTGCACGCCCTCGCCGTGCGTGTCGAGCCATTCCTTCCACGTGCTCGGGCCACCGACGGGCTCGATCAGCTCGAGCGTTATGTTCTTGAACCGGAAGAACGCGAGCTTCGCCCGAGCGTCCGTCGGCGCGCCCTTGAATTCCGCGTGCGTCTCCTCGCGGGGCCCCGTCGTGCTGATCGACGGCTTCTTCACGCCGAAGATGTCCGCATAGTCCGCGGCGCTCTTCTCTATGTCCTTTACCACGACGCATATCTGGGTCATTTTGTTGGTGCCAAGGATGTTTTTCTTCGGTATCATGGCGCATTCACCCACGTGGTATAGAGGGCTTGGGTTGCATTAAACGATCGGCTTGCGTGGCCGTGCTCGACCCAAACACATTTCAAGCACGGCTGTGTTGTGATTGATCGATGTTCCACGAACTCAAGCTCAAGTTCCATGAATTCTTCACGTCGACGGCAGACGACGAGCGGTTCAGCAAGGTCGAGAACCTCATCGAGGGCATCGCTGTCTACATCTTGATCGTCGTCGTGATATACCGGCTTGCCCTCTCTGCAAACTTGATCCTCGAGAATGTCATCAGGATCATTTTACTGATCTACATGATGATCATCGGCCCGTGGATCCACCGCAACAACGCCGAGGAGCTGGGCATCGGGAACGTCAAGTTGATCAAGGAGCAGTTCTTCAACCGCAAGAAGCCGTCGGTCATCATCGTAGTCATAATACTGGTCGTGATCTCGATCTTCGTCTTTCCTTTGATCATCGATAAGTTCGAGCTCGTCCTCAAGCTCGTCCCCGGGCTCAGTGCACTCAACGAGATCGTGGCCGACCAAGCGCCCTGGTTCAAGATCCCCCTGGCCGTGCTGGAGTATATCCTGTTCCAGGTGGTCATCGTGCTCTTCGTCACCAGGAAGGACAACCTCTGGACATCGTTGAAATCGATGTGGAAGCCGATAATATTCCTGATATGCGTCGTATTCGTGATGTCGCTCATATCCCTCGATCTGTTCCACATAGAAGGAACGTTCCTCGATTTCTTGGCCTTCTGGTACGGCTACACCTTCTGGGGCATCATCCAGCAGCTACCGTTCCTCGTGTACCTGAGCGCGCGGTTTCGGAAAGGGTTCCCTTACACGCGGGCCTCCGAGTGGGTTAACATAATCCTCCTCGCGTTCTTCTTCGGGCTGTTCCACGCGCCCCAGTGGACGCTGGTCGTGGTCGCGTTCATGATGGAGCTCTTCATCGCCCAGTCGTTCATCCACGACGAGACGAGGAACCTGTTCATCGCGGGCCTGGTTCACGGGTTCTTCGGGACGATGGCGATCTTCTTCACCGGGATCCACATCTGGATGGACTTCACGTGATCAAAGGCAAAGCTCGACCTCGCTCGCCCTTTTGGAATAAGAGCATCAATCGCGATTCTTTTTTCTTCGATTGGCCATCGCGTTCTTCTTGATGGCATCACGGTAAATCCGCTCGACCTGGTCGATCACCCTCCCGATCTCGTGCGCTTTCACGTTCTCCAGGGCCGCACGAGCGATCCTGTCGTGCTTGGCCTTGTCCTCGACCACCCCGCGGATCAAGGCGGGGAACTCGCCGTCACCCCTCGCCTTGAGGCAATGGATGCCGTCCTGGATCCAGTCGTAGGTCGGGAGGTCGCGGCACACGATGGGGAGCTTGCAAGCCGCTGCCTCGAGCAACGGGATGCCCTGGTTCTCGGCGCGTGAGGGGAAGAAGAACACGTCGGCACCGCAGTATGCGGCGACGATGTCCGGCACGTATCCCGTGAAGGTGAGGTTCTGCAGGTCGTCGTGCTGCTCCTTGATCTTCTTGTCCATGATGTAGTTGCCCACCCAGACGAACTCGTAATCGGCCATCTGCTTGGCAACGTCATGGAACGTGTCGATGCCCTTTCGTTTCCAGAGCACGCCGACGCACAGCACGACGGGCTTGCCAGCGTCGACGCGGAACCGCCTCGAGAGGTACGCCCGGAACGCGGCCCGCTTCTCCCCGCTGAACGTGAACTTGGCCAAGTCGACGCCGTTCGACACGGGGACGACCGGCGCTGCCGATGGGAGGTGCAGCGCCTCGATCGCGCGCCTGGAATGGTTGGACGGCGTGATCAGGATCGTGCTGAGCCCGTACAGCTGCCTCAAGTAGCTCGCGCCGAAGCCCGCCATGGACGCCGGGAGGAAGCCGCCGACCATGTCCTCGACGGTCGTGTGCGCGTGCTGGACGACGGCGCACTTGTACATCTGCTTGAACGACCAGACGAGGTACCACGCGACGGGCATGAACGTGGGACATATGATGACGTCTGGCGGATTCCAGGGCGGGTATGGTACGTTCGTCCGGATCTCGTGGCCTCGGGCGGCGAGGTGCTTCATGACGTTCTTGTGGTTCACCTCGATGCCCCCCATGGTCTTCGCCCCGCCGGAGAACATCTTCAAGATGGAGAGCTCGCTCACGACGAGGATCTTCAGACGAGGGGGATTCATCCACGGATGCACCGCTGGCCGGCAGCGTTCTGTCAACGAATATATGATCGGCGGGCGATAAGATATTCGTATCATGCCGGCCAACGAAATCGCCCTCTTCCACCACTGCACGATCCTCACGTTCGACAAGGCGGAATCCGTCGCCGACGCCATGGCCGTTCGGGACGGCAAGATACTCGCCGTGGGGACGGCCGATCGGGTTCGGCATGCGATCGAGGCAATTACGGGGCAAAACGGCCCTGGAGATCGGCCCAGGCTCGTCGAGATGGACGCGGGCGGCGCTTGCATCGTTCCTGGTTTCATCGACACGCACCTCCATCCAGGCGTGTACATCTACTTCAAGACCCAGCTCGACATGTCGGGCGCACGCAGCTACCGCGATCTCGAGCAGCTGATCCAGATGGACTCGTCAGCGCGTGCCCCAGACGAGTGGATCCTTGGAAAGGACATTATGGAGGATCTCTTCCACGCGCCAGAGGAGCGCCACTTTCCGACCCGCGTGGAACTCGATCGCGCGTCCCCGACGCGCCCGGTGGTCGTGCTCCGGCACGATGGCCACATCTGCGCGGTTAACTCGTTGGCGCTGGACGCTCTCGGGATCAACAAGGAGTCGGTCGAGGCCCGGGGCGTGGCCGGCGGGGAGATACGCGTCGACGGGGCTGGGGAGCCCACGGGCGTGTTCACCGAGACGGCGACGGCCATCCCGCTCGAGCGCGTTCCCATCCCCGGCATGGACCGGTTGAAGGCGGCCACCGGGCTCTTCTCCAGGGAGCTGGCTTCCTTCGGCATCACCACGTTCGGCGGTATCGTGCAGCTCGGCGCGGAGGGCATCGCCGGGCAGGTCGGCGCGGTCGAGCTCCCCCTCCTGGAACTAACGATCCAAGAAAACCTCATCGTCCAGGACATGGTGCTCTACCTCGTCACCAGCAAGCCCCGGCAGCTCAAGCGTACCGACGCGAAGTTCAAGAAGATGGACGCGGGCGGCGGGCGGTTCGTCGTGGGGGGGATCAAGCTCTACGCCGACGGCAGCTACGGCGCGAGGACCGCGGCCATGTTCGAGCCCTATTCCGACTCGGCCTCGGGCGAGAGCGGGTTCATGGTCAAGGACGCCGAAAGCCTGCTCGGCATCTTCAAGGAAACACACGAGCTCGGGTACCAGGTCGCCATCCATGCCATCGGGGACAAGGCGAACCGCACCGTCGTCGACCTCTTCGGGCGGCTGCTCGCATCGAGCGACAAGCCCCACCGCCACCGCGTCGAACACGCGTCGACGCTCGACGCCGGCATGATCGCCGACGCGGCGAGGCTCGGCCTCACGTTCTGCTGCCAGCCGGCGTTCATCGACAGCGAGTTCACCTGGCTCGAGGCCCGGCTCGGCCCGCGACGGATCAAGAAGGCATACCCGTTCAAGTCGATCGTGGACGCCGGGGTCGTGCTGGCCGGCGCGTCAGACGCCCCCATCGAGTCGGCGAGCGTGCTAAAGGCGATCCAGGCATGCGTGACCCGGCGCGGGCTCGTGCCCGAGGAACGCATCCCGGTCATGGCGGCGCTGCGGATGTTCACGATCAACGCCGCGCACGCCATCGGGCAAGAGGACGTGAAGGGGAGCATCGAGCCGGGCAAGGCCGCGGACATCGTGTTGCTGGGGAGGGACCCGCGCGCGGTGCCGGCGAGCGAGTTGGGGGCCATCCACGTGCTCGCGACCTACCACCGCGGCGTCAAGATCTACCCGTGACTTGCACGGGTGTTGACGGGAGAAAAAAGAGGGGTGCTCGGGTATCAGATGCACTGGACGTGTTTACCTGACGTTTGAGTTGACCAAGCCAGCCCAGTCCCTCGCGTTCATGAACTTGAAGGTCTTCACGCTGCCATCCTTCATCTTCACGTCCAGGAGGTTGGACTTCATCCCTGGATCCGCCCTCGCAATGTCCGACACGTGGAGGGACGCGAGGATAGACATGTGCTTGCCGTAGAAGATGATCCCGTCCGAATGGAGCTCGATCAAACCAGATTGTTCCAGCCCGCCTTCGATCATCTTTGCGATGGGCATCATCTTGATCTTCATACCCGTCACGGTCTTGGCACCAGACGCCGAATACGCTACCGCCGGCGTGACGGCCGCGGGGGTCACGACCGGCTGGACAGTGGCGACCGGCTGCACACCACCGAGGCTCGAACCGCATTGCTGGCAGAAGCGCGCGCCGGGGGCGTTCGCCGTCGAGCCGCACTTCGGGCAAGCGTTGCTCGCTGGTGCCGGTTGCTGGGCCACGACCGCTTCGAGCGTGCCGCCGCAGTTGGGGCAGAACCTCGCGTCCATGTCGTCCGAGGTGAAGCCGCAAGAGTTGCATTTACTGACCATTGTTTTTCCCTTTCCTTGGTTTGAGATGGATGATTATTTCGCCACTCTTACTGGATGCAGTGGATTACGGATACTATCGGTTTAAAACTATTATTATTGTGGGATACCAACATTTATAATCATCACCGGAGGGACGGGGGATCGGCCCTGGCTCACATGATGGAGAACATCAAGAAGAGCAAGCGCACCGGGACGTAGGCGATCAGGAGCCAGACGACGTAACTGGCGACCTCCCGCCTTGACTTAACCACGAGCCTCGCGCCCTCCACGGTGCCGAGGAAGGGCGCGAGGGCGGCCTTGAGCTTGCCGCGCTGGCCCGGCCGCCAGTACCTCTCCTCGGGTGGCCGCCGGTAGTCGTGGTTCTGCCACGTCCTCGTCCTCCCCTGGAGCAGGGCCGCCTTGACGACGTCGATGCTCGGGTGCTCCTTCTCGCCCGGTTCGAGGAGCAGCTGCGTCCACCCCGTGGGAAACGACTTGAACGGGTTGTGGATGTCCGTGCCCGTGCCGGCGAAGATCTTGCGGCCCTTCCACTCGTGGTTCCACTCCTCGAGCTTGACGAGGGAGAGCGGGTCGTGCCAGTACATCTCGTTGTTGATCTCGAACCCGTCTGCGCCCCAGTCCAGCAGTTGCTCCCGCGTGGGGTGGACGAGCTCGCCGGAGCGAAGCCGCGGCTGGTCATTCGTCCACGTGATGTGGTCGACGAGCACGACGGCGCCGAGCGCCTTCGCCCTCTTGATGGCGTCCTCGCACTCGCCGTCCGTCGGGTTGTCGGGCGGGGCTGGGTGCGGCCAGTCCTCGATGCCGATGAAGTTCAGGTGCAGCCGCCCCGTCGTCCACTCGTAGCCGGGGACGATCAGGACCTGCGGGTACTTGGCCTGCAGCGCGAGGGTCGCCTTGACGTTCTTGCACGTGTTGTGGTCGGTGAGCACGAACGCGTGGTAGTTGTTGGCGACGTGCCACTTGACGTTCTGTTCGGGCGTCATCCAGCCGTCGCTGGCGAGCGTGTGGCTATGCAGGTCGATGAAGTACCCGTCCTCCGGCAGGAACTCGGGCTTGTACGAGTAGTCCAGCGCCTCGTCGGGAACCGGCACCTTCCTCCCGGAGCCAGTGACCAGGGCGTAGACCACGTAATGCAAGAGAACGAACCCGACCATCGCGAGGAACCAGATGAGGAACATGAGGAGCTCGCGGCCGACATCGTCTACCAACGCCATGGCCTCTCAACCCTCGTCGATCTCCTTGAATGCATCGGCATCCATCTCCAGGCCGAGCCCGGGGCCGCTTGGGAGGGCCATGAACCCGTCCTCGGGCGCCGGGTAGTTCGTGAACAGGGCCTCCAGGTCGGGCCGGCGCCCCGTGAACTCGTGTGGGCGCGTGCAGTTCTTAATCGAGGCACAGACGTGCATGCTCGCCACGTGGCCGACGGTAGGCTGTGTCTGGTGCGGCAGCACGGCCTTGTTGTACAGCTCGGTAATGACGGCGATCCGGCGCATCTCGGAGATCCCCCCGCACTTGACCACGTCCGGCTGGACGATGTCGACGCCTCCCCTCGTGATGAGGTCGTGGATCTGCCAGCGCGTGTACTCGTGTTCGCCAGCCGAGACGGGCACGTCGAGCGCGTCGGCCACCTGTTTGAGCCCCGCGTAGTCGTACTGGGGAACCGGCTCCTCGAAGTGGGAGATGCCGGCGGCCTCGAACTTCCGGCCCTGCGCGATGGCCGTCGGGACGGAGTACCCGTTGTTCGCGTCGAATCCGAGCGGGTAGTCCTTGTTTAAGATGGACTTGACGGCTAAAAACATCTCGAGGTCCTTGGCGGGATCCGCGTCGAGGCGGGAGACGCCCCAGTCCATGCGGATCTTGAACGCCTTGAACCCCTCGGCGAGCTTCTTCTCCACTGCCCTGACCATGTCGGCCACCCGCATGTGCCCCCCGCCGCCGATGCTCGCGTACAGCTGGAACTTGTCCCTGTACGCGCCGCCCAGCAGCGCGTGGATCGGGAGCCTCGTGGCCTTGCCGAGGATGTCCCACAGCGCGATGTCGATCCCCGCGATGGCCTCGGGCTGGATCCCCTGGACGCCGAGCTTGTAGGTCTTGAAGAAGAGCTTGTTCCAGACCTTGTCGATCTCGATCGGGTTTTCCCCGACGAGCAGCGGCCTCATGGCGTGGTCGATGCAGGCCTTGATGGCCGCGCAGTTCATGGGTGAGCACTCGCCGATGCCTGTGATGCCCTCGTCCGTGGACACGCGCACGAACAAGGAGCTTGGCCAGACGAGTGTCGCTTTGATGTCCGTGATCCTCATGTCCTCCCGTCTTGCCGCCGGGGATAAAAAGCGATACCATGAAATGTGCCGCCGCCGTAATACGCGTCGACGCATAGCGACCGTGATGATGGACATGGAGTTCAAGACGCTTCTACTAGACGAGCGCGACGACGGCATCGCCGTCCTCACGCTCAACCGGCCGGAGAGGTTGAACGCGATCAACGTGCAGATGATCGACGACTTCAACGCCGCGATGGATCACCTGTACCACGCGTTCGACACGCGGGTCGTGATCCTCACCGGCGCCAACCGCACCGACGGCAGCCCCGTGTTTTCCGCCGGGCTCGACCTGAAGGATGCAACCATTCTAGACCAGAAAAACCCACCCGACGGGTACCCGGACTACCTGCGCTTCCCCGACTATCCCAAGCGGTTCTTCCACTTCCAGAAGGAACTGTCGAACACGGTACGGGGGATCCGGGCCATCCCGCAGCCGGTCATCGCAGCCATCCGCGGCGCTGCCGTCGGC
>JAFGBX010000199.1 GCA_016932935.1 Promethearchaeota archaeon
CCGCAACGTGAAAAAAGCCGAGAGAATTTTGTCAAATCGTACGGAGGTGTAAAAAAATCTGCAACTAAAAGTTCCGCCGATACTGTTGTCCTGGTCGGTATACGTGACCGTGAAGTTGAAGAGGGTGAGGTGGTCGCCGGTCGTCGGCGTGAAGCGCACGTTGGTCAGCGTCGGGGGGTAGAGGCTCCCTTCCGTGACGGTCAGCGTGAATCCCGGACTGCTCGCATTGAACCGCAGGTCGCTCGTGTTGAAGTGGTAGACGTAGTCGGCCGGCGAGAGGTACGTCGAGTAGTTGTATGTGCAGCCGTCGCTGTAGGTAGTGTCGCCGGGCTCTTTTTTGGACATGGCGTGAGTCGTGCCGTTGATGGTGATGGACACGAAGCTGGGCGGGTTGTCATCGGCGTCCGTGTAGTTCACGGTGAAGTCGAAATGCGTCGACTGGTCGCCCGACGCGGGCGTGACCATCCCGAACAAGAGCTGGGGCGAGTGGTCGTTCTTGATGATGTTGATGCGCCAGCCGATCGACCACTGTCCGACCTGCACGCCATACTCCGGCCTGACGCGCCAGTAGTACGTGCCCGAGGTGTAATTGAGCAGGATCGAGTGGGTCGTGTTCGTGGTTCCCTCGGCGATCCCGTCGACCTCGTCGCCGATCGAGATGAAGTTGGCATCGTTCGCGATCTGGAGCCGGTAGGTAATCCCATCGGCGGAATAGGTCAAGCCCTTCCACACGAGGTCAAAGACCCCGTTGAAGGCCGTGAACCCGTCGGCGGGCGCGATCGGGCCGGCCGTGTGCCCGAGGATGTCCGAATATAGCAACAGGTTCCTCATCAAGACCAGCGCGGAGCCGTAGGAGTTCCCCGCTGCCCATTCCAGCGTCAATCCCGTCATGATGACCTTCCCGAGCCCACGGCGAGACAGCACGAGTCTCGGGTAATAGCTCCCAGCTTGGTCATAGATGATGACATCGTCAGTCGGGAGGAGATTGGTTATCCTGTTGTGTGCGGAATTCCCCCATCCGTCCAGGCCGGCATCGGAGACGTCGTTCACGACGGGATGGCCCGCATGGGTCGCGTTGATCGTTTCCGAGTTGTAGGTCGTGTAGACCGAGCTGTATCCGAAGGGGAGGTTGTTCACGGTACCCGCGATGTTGTTTGCGAGGTGGAGCTCGAGCATGCCCCCCGCGTATACGTAGGCCTCGAGCCATCGCCTCGTGGCATTCGTGGTCAGGCTCGTGTAGAAAGCACTGGCCTGGTTGGAGGAGACCACGACCTTGTCGTACGACGAAAGGTCCATCCCGAACGACGCGCGCGTGAACACGCTGTAGCTGATGCCGTTCTGGCTCAATATCGTCTGGGCTATGTTTGACCAGCCCGTCGCGTCCTGGAAGATGGCAACCCTCTTGATCCGGGGCTGGTAGGCGAACGGGTTCACCTCGAGGTCGGTGTAGGTGGGCGAGGTCGTCGTGAACCCGCCGTCCCAGCAGCTGACGTGGTACTGGTAGAAGCCGTGCACGGCGAGCGAGAAACTCGCGGAATAGGCCTTCCCATCCGCCGCGTTCTGGTCGACTGCGTCTACCTCCACCATCGGGAACGTCGTTCCGTTGACGGAGACGTCGATCGACTGCGGGAAGTTGTTGTCGGCGTCGGTGTAGGTAATGGAGAGATGGAATACCGTGTCGTTGGTCGCGACCTTCGGGGTTAGCGCAACGCCGGTCAACGTGGGCGCCGCGACGTTGTTTGAGAGGACGTCGAGCGAGCCGCTCGTCGAGGACGCCTGGTACTTCCCATCGCTGCACTCGAACTGGTAACTGACCAGGCCGGGCTGGAAGTACGTCGCGTACGTGTACATGACGCCATCCGTGTAATCGTTGTCCCCCGCGTTGGCCTTGGCCATCGGATGATCGACGCCGTTGAGGCTCACGTTGATCGAATAGGGCCCGTTGTTGTCAGAGTCCGTGTAGACGACCGTGAAGTTGTACAGCCGGGACTGGTTCCCGCTCGACGGGTTGACCTGACCGGCGGTCAGGGTCGGAGGGGCGTAGTTCTGAACCAGGGTGAACTCAACGTCCCCCATCCACTGCCCAGTGAAGGGGCCATAGGTGGGACGAACCCGGTAGTAATAGACGCCCCCGACATAGGCCGAGAGATCCCTCGTGATGCTCGTGAAAAGCGATGTCTCCGGTATATTCGCCACCTGATCGAGGACGACGGAAAAATCCGGCACGTTCGAGATCTGCCACGTGTAATTCAAGGATCCGAAACTCGGCTGGAGGCTCTTCCACTTGAACTGGATGCTGTCGGTGAATCTCATGGAGTGGTTCGACGGGACGTAGCCCATGCCGCCGTAGGGAACCATGTTCGCGTAGAGCTGGTCTGCTTGGCCCTGGTTGTATTGGCAAGCCCATTCGATCAACAAGTGGGTGTATATCAAGAGCCCGTTGCCAAACTCCCTCGTGAATAAGGTCGGCTTCGAGCCCAGGCCGTCCGTGTAGACCAGGACGTGCTCCTGGGTCGTGTTCAGCATGTTCTTCATGTACCCGCCGGACGAATCGGACCAGCCGTCCATCCCCGAGTCCGTGATGCCGGACAAGATGGGGTGAGAGTAGTAGGAGGCATTCCGGGTCATCTGGTAGTAGATGTACTCATAGTCCCTGTACCCTCCTGGTAGAAGGCCGTTGATCTCGTACAAGTTCACGTAGTGGCCGACGTGCATCTCGAACACGCCCCCGCCGCTCACGTAGGTCTCGAGCCAGGCCCGTGTTTCAGGGAGCACTAGCCTGTCGTAGAACGTGCTTGGCTGGTTTGATTCGACGATGACCTTGTCGAAAGGGGCCAGCGAGACGACGCCGAGCGAGCCGCTGCTGTAGACCGTGTAGGTTATTCCCATCGACGATAGGAGCGGGGTGAGCGTGTTAAACCCCCAGGGCAGCTGGTCCCGGAATATCGCGAAGTTCACCGCCTTCGGCGTGAGCGGCGTGAAGAATGGATCGACGGTCGGTTCGTTTATCCACCCGCTGCTGTTCGAGAACGTTCCGTCGAAGCATTGCACGCGGAAACTATGGTATCCGATGGGCAGCGTCGTCGTGTAGCGATAGGACTTCCCGTCGGTAACGATCGTGTCCAGCGGGTTCACCTCGACCATGGCGTAGGTGGACGTCGAGTTGATCGTGACGTTGATCGCGGCCGGGTAGTTGTTGTCAGCGTCGAAGTATCGCGCCGAGAAGTTGAACACCTGGCTCGGGCCGCCAAGCGTCGGGGTCACTTGCACATTCTGCAAGTACGGTGCGCTCGCGGAGGAATATGATACGGTAGGGCCGCTATAATCCGCCGACGTCCGCACGTAGCTGCCGTCGTTGCACGTGAAGTTGTACACATAACTACCAGGCTGTAACATTGTTGCGTACCAGTACACGCAGCCGTCCGTGTAGAGGTAGTCCCCTGCGTTCGCCTTTTGCATCGGATACGTCTTGCCGCCGATCTTCGCCGTGATGCTGACGGGCTCGTTGTTGTCGATGTCCGTGTAGGTCACGGTGAAGTTGAACAAGGTGTTCTGGACGCCCGCGCCGGGGGATACTGCCCCGGCGGTGAGGGCGGGGGCGTTGAGGTTGCGGTACGACAGCCACCCGAAGATGTTGCGGGCGAAGCGTAGGTTGTCGTTGGACGCGTGGTTGATGAATACATCGTCGTCACAGAGATAAACGGCGTTCCCCGATCCGATCGTTTGGGCGGCACACATGTCGTCGTTGCTGTATTCCAGCACGAGCACCGCTCCGCTGGACGATACGGTCGGCATCCACGTGTGGCCCGTGGTGTAGATCCCCGTGATGTTCTGGGTGATCGCGTGTGATTTGATGTTCGACCCCGAGATCACTCCCGTGTCGCTGTAGAACGACGTCCAGTACGGCCCGAGGTAGTCCGACACGTCCTCGGCAGGGGAGCTGGACTCGTCGCCCAGGCAGAGCACGCCCCCGCCGGCTTGGACCCAGGTGTAGACCGCGGACAGCTCGGAGGAGCTGACCTTGCTCCCGCCGTCGGCCTCGTCGAACCACACGACGTCGTAGTTCGCCAGCACGCCAGCCGTGAGCGGCACGAGTATCTCGGACACGTTGGCGCCCCTCGAGCGCAGGTCCGAGATGATCGCGGGGTACTTCGCGGTGATGTTGTCGCAGTTGTCCCCGGTGGTCATGAACAGGCCGATCCGCTTCCCGTCAAGGCGGAGGGTGCTCCACGTCAGCTGGGAATCCATGATGCCGTCCTGCTGGCCGGCTTGTGTTTCTGGTGAAAAGTCGATGTTATTGGAGATGCTCAGCGCGATCGCGAAACAAGCGAAAAGCACGAGCCCGATCTGGATCTTCTTCGATCTATCTTGGTCTAGCTTGATCACGGTCAACGACTACCTCTCAACGGTGTTGATACCACAGTCCAAGGCAACCCGGCACCGATTGATATGGGGGTTATGGGGGTAGTGATAATACGTGACTAGACGGGTCTAGGTTTTTAAACTTAGAATCGCAAGAAAGGCCGTGAAACGAATACCGAGTCGTTTCGGCGGTGTCGAGCACTACTCGACAGCTCGGTTTATGGGGCGCTCCCCTCCAGCAGATACATTAGCCTGGGGTTCCAAATCCAACATGGCATCGGTAATGGATCGAGGCAAACCGAATGAGGCAGCAATCCCGGACCGCGGAGAAGTCCCGCAAGTCTAAAGAGACCATGGTCGAGGTGAAGGTGAACGTCGACGGCAAGGGCGACTACAACATCACGACCAAGGTGCCGTTCTTCACGCACATGCTCCAGATGCTCGCCAAGCATACGCGCATCGACATGGACGTCGAGGCGACGGGCGACCTCGACCACCACGTCATCGAGGACACGGCCATCTTGCTCGGCACGGCGATCCGCGAGGCCCTCGGCGACATGAAGGGGATCTACCGGTTCGGCCAGCACTACCTCCCCATGGACGAGAGCCTCGCCCGCTGCGCGCTGGACATCTCGGGCCGGATGTACTACGTCGGCAACTTGAACCTTGAAGGGCTCGACATCGAGGGCATGAAGGTCGAAGACATCGACCACTTCCTGCTCACCTTCGCGCAGAACCTCAAGGCGAACATCCACCTGGAAGTTCTGTACGGCGATAACGACCACCACAAGGTCGAGGCGGCGCTCAAGGCGCTCGCGCTGTCGATCCGCATGGCCAAGCGGGTGGACGAGCTCGCCGACGACGACGTGCCGTCGACCAAGGGAATGCTCGATACCAAATAATTAGGGCACGGTTCAATGATCATCAGATTCCATCTTTCTTTGGTTAAGCGCTCCAGAAGGATTATTAGGGTGTATCACGCCGGAAGGAATAGATGATGACAACCGTTCACCATGAGCGAACGTGTCAAGGTCGCTTGAACAAAAAGTTCAGGGACGTGATGAGTGCCCGGAACATCAAAGATATAACGTTGAAGATGCATGCTATTCGGAACGTGCCACAAGACATTTTAACCCGCACGTTCGTGGAGATGTGCGATGCAGCGATCAATGTCTACATACAAGAGCAGAAAAAACGGTATCCGGAAAAATCTGACAGAGAAATTATGCGAGTATACCACGTCGAACGGATGCAGGCTAGCTGAGGGCTGTCTTATGGACGCTTTCTTCCTAGGTGCTCTCCGGGATTTGATCTCAGCACTAGAGTCCTTAGAAAACCAATATGGTTTCAGATACTTCGTCGTGGGTGGGGCCCTCGTCCCGTTTTATGCGGAAATGCGTCAAACCTCTGATATCGACATCGTAGTGCATCTGACTTTTTCTAGCGAGAAGAGAAACCAGTTACTTGATGAGCTCATCGGCCAAAGGTTTCAACCCTTCACAAACTGGAATGATACATTCATTGAATGGCCGAAACCATCCATGATAACTTTCCTAGATCCGAGGGGAGTGATCAAAATCGATATGCACCTTGTCGAGGTGGGCAGCAAACCTGTGAACCGGTATGAAAAACTGGGCGTCCTTGCTTTGGCGCGGCGGGTTCGTCTGGATTATATCGGGATATCTTTTTGGGCACAAGGGAAAGAAGACTTCATCGTCGCAAAACTTGTGTATGGGGGGTATCAAGATTACAAGGATGCACTTGCTTGTTGGATCCGCTTTCAAAACGAACTGGACGTGCCTTATCTGAAGGAGACTACACACTCGCTCGGGGTAGACGAACTATTCGATGCTATTATGCGAAAGACGCCCGTCGAGGGCGTATACCCTGATTAAACGTAAGAATGCACCCGGATGCTGCGTATGGTTCGATATAATATTAACAATGGTAACAAGCGTGCTTAAATAAGCCATTCTTCATGCCCGATTGACATTGCATTTTCTGCAAGTGAAACTCTTTCATGATTACTTCGTCAGACCTGCCTGGATTTCTAGATTTCTCCTCCTGGATCAATACCTCAATTCCCCAATCGCACAGCTCGAAAAAAAGCCGGATCATTTCTTCCTCTGGGATCTTCTTGACCATGGCCATCTTCAACTTGAGGTCATCGATCGTGCGGGCAGACATGACCTCGCGAAACCTCCTGTTAAACAAGTGCATCACATGTGGAAGATCGTACTTTCTAAAAAACAATCACGTCCGACACACAATAACCTTCCGCTGACCACGCTATGCCCGCGAACACGATCAGCACGAACATCCGTGCGGTGAAATCGGCGCCCGCGAGGGGAAATAGCAATCTCCTTGGGGATCGGTGCCAGCGCCGCTGCCCCTCGCTCGTGGCTCGAGTCTCGGCCCTCTTCGTGGAACACACGAATCCGAGCTGGCCGCGTTGGTGCCATAGGAAACGTAGACGGTGAATCGCATCTGAGATAACTTATAATCACCGCGCGTTCATAGCATTGGTAGGAAGGAGCGTGATAGCATGTCTCAATACTTGAGGAAATATCTGGCGAAATTCAAGGGATACGTTCCCGGTGAGCAACCGGATCCCAGCTTCATCAAGCTCAACACGAACGAGAACCCGTACGAGCCACCCGCTTCGGTCATCAACGACTTGAAGAACGGCTTGAAGGACCTGCGGAAATACCCCGACATCGAGGCGACGGAGGTCAAGAAGCAGCTCACGTTCAACGTCCGCGTAAACAAGGAGTCGGCGCTCAAGATGGACAGCATCGTCGTCGGCGCCGGCGAGGACGAGTTGCTCGATCTGGTCTTCAAGACCTTCGTCGACAAGAACGACCGCGTCGTCTTCTTCGCCCCGAGCTATGGCATGTACAAGGTCTGCTGCGACATCTTCGACGCGGTTCCGGTCGAGATCCCGCTCAACCCTGACTTCACGATACCGGAACAGAAGGCCTTGTCCACACCGGGGAAGCTCATGCTCATCTGCAGCCCGAACAACCCAGACGGGGGCCGCGTCCCCAACGATCTGGTCTCGCGGATCTGCGAGAACTTCAAGGGCATCGTCGTGGTCGACGAGGCTTACGTCGACTTCGCTGAGGACTCGGCGCTCGGCCTCGCCGCCAAGCACGACAACCTGATCATCCTGCGCACGTTCTCCAAGTCGTACAGCCTGGCGTCGCTGCGCGTCGGCTACCTCGTCTCGCTGAACCGGGACGTCGTCCTCGCCATCCGGAAGGTCAAGCAGCCGTACAACGTCAACATGGCTGCGCAAGTCGCGGCGCTAGCATCGCTGAAGCACCAGCCCGAGGTCGACGAGATCATCAAGAAGGTCAAGGACGAGAGGAACCGCCTCGTCGGGTTGCTCAAGCAGATCCCGCAAGTGAAGGTCTTCCCGACCGAGTCGAACTTCATCCTGATCAAGGTCGCCGTCGGGAACGACGAGACGAACATGAAGATCAACCAGAAGATCTTCTGGGAGCTCAAGAAGCGGAAGGTGCTCGTTCGGACGTATCCTGAGCGCGGGCTTTACGAGTTCCAGCGCATCACGGTCGGCAAACCCGAGGACAACGACAAGTTCGTCCAGCTCTTTAAGGAATGCCTGGAGATCGGGCTATCTGGGTGATATTTGCCCCCTTCTTTTCTCCACGTTCAAGTTGAAGGTGTCGGATGGAGCCGATGAATGACCGATGATTCACCTTGGATGAGAGACAATCGGACGAGGCCAGGGGCTTCGTTTGCTGCCTCGGCGTGCTGTTCGTTGTCCTGGGCCTCGTCATCATTTTGGTGCTCCCTTTCGCCATTCCGCTGCTTAGCGAGAACGGGGTGAACCAGCATGGCTGGTGGCTCGTGGCATTCGGTGCGATCGGCATAGCCATCTCCGCCGGCGGCGCGCTGCGGCCTCCGAGGCGCCAACCTCGCCGCGCGGGGTAACGAAGCCCCTATCCGGGCGAGACACTTTGGCGCAAGTGCCGCCCCGTGCAGCAACCGCAGGATCCATGGCCCGGCTGCTGGGGCTAGCACCGGAGCGTATGGCGCTCGCCCCGATGGCGAATGCGTGGTAATCAGGCAGCCCTGGCGCAGTACCAGGACGTGTTTGAACAAAAACGAACTTTCGAAACATGCAAAACGGCACCCGAGTTCGCTCAAGGGCCGGTTGTTGCTCTCCATCGTGGCGGAATTAGGCGAGGGGGCATGTACAGCCTGAAGTTGTCGGAGATCGAGCGCGTGCTGAGGGGGAGCCTGCTCGTCCGGTTGAAGGCCCTCAACGTTCCTAGCGCCGAGAACGTGATCGAGGATGTCGTCACGACGGTCGTGAACAACCAGTCACTCCTGATGTTGATCGCGGTCTGAAGGCGGGGCCCGGTCACTCCTCGAATTCCTTGATCAACCGATTGAAGTCGATATCTTCCTTGCTGGCAACGAAGCCGATGCGCCGGTACACCCGCGACCCCTTCGCAGGATCCAGCTCCATGGGGATGCCCGCGGCGTTCATAGTCGCCACGATGTCGAGGGCCACGGACAGGCTGTACGTCCGCTTGTCCGGGTGCCTGCATGGCTCGTCCGGGCAGGTGCACCTCCCTTCCGAGACGCGCTTGCAATAGTGGCACCCGTACCCGTGGATGATGAAGATGCCCGGGATGCTATCCTGCATGAAATCGATGAACGCGTCCACATGCATCTGGATGGAAGCATACTTGGCCTTGTCTTGCACGGCATCACCAGAGAGCTCCGCCTCCGCGTAGATGAGGTAAAAGGTCGCGTATCCCGCGAGGGCCGACTTGAACGCCGCCAGGTCGGGCGCGTGGGGCGGGCAGCCGTAGGTGGTGCCGTAGTTCGGGCACCCGTTGGCAAGGCCGGCGAAGGGCTGGTGGCAGTCGGCCCGGATCCGCTCGTCGCTCTGCTTGAACACTATGCCGTCGAACGCGATGGGCCTCACGTGTAGGTCGACCATGGGCACGGATCACCGTGCAGCCGTCCTCCTTAACTTGTCGCCGGCAACGAGGTCCCGCCCTCTGCCTCATCGATGGCACGAGGTCGGCTCCTCCAGGCAAGGCTGGCCGGCATGTTAGATTTAAATGATGCTCGTTTGTTGAGTATCTCGAGCATGTTCGTGTGAAGAAGAGTGATGGCGCAGTGTCGACTCAAAAGAAAGGATACCTGGGCTTCTTGATAGCCGGTGGCGTCGCGAGCGCTTCCGGGGGCTCGCTCCTGGCCATGGGGCTCGTGTACATGTGGATGGGTGGCCTGTTCCAAAGTATGATGGACGACATTGGCGGTATGCCCGTCCCTATCTCGGGCATCTTCGGCGCGATGGGTGTCGGTATGGCAATCGGCGGGGGCGCGGCCCTCGTCGTGGGCTTGGCCTTGCTGGGCACGGGCGTGTCGAAGAGGAACGCGTACAAGGCCTCCAGCACCCCCCAGGCAGGCACGGCGACCCACTGGGCGTCGGCTCCTGCCACCGGGCGGGAATACCCCTACAGCCCGGCGCCCACGTACGGCACCATCTCGCCCCCGGTCGCCTCGCCCCCTGCCAACTCGCCCGCTCCACGAGCTACCCGGTGCCCCTCGTGTGGCGAGGACCTGCCCGATGGGCTCGACGCGACGTTCTGCCCGAGCTGCGGCGCTCCCACGAGATAAAACCCCCCAGAACACGGCGGCGTGATGATGTACGATGGAAAAAAGACAAATGCGACCATACTTGAAGTTCATCATCATCGGGGGAATTTTCACGGCGGAGGGTGCTGGATCTCTGGTGGGGGGTTTCCTCTTCAATATTGAGGCCGCCCTTTTTAGTTCGATGCCATACGGGGGGTCATCCGCGGCGGCAATATTTACCTCACTCGTATGGCCGTTTATCATCATCGGCCTCGCCTCGCTCCCCATCGGCTTGAGCTTCCTGATCGCGGGCTCGGTGAAGCGCAAGGCATGGATGGCTGAAAATACATTCGAATGAGCAGTGCTGCCCTATTTATCGCTTTTTAGCTTCTCCTCAAGATCGCCTGTGGCGAGCCGCGTTATACCTCGGATCCCACCGTCAAGGGAGGCATTCCCGTAGCTTGGCGAGGAACAGCCCCACGTCCTCCACGACGCCGACGGCCTGGGCTGACCCCCTGTCGATGAGCTTCGTCACGACGGCCGGGTTGATGTCCACGCACACGGTCTTCACCGAGGACGGCAGCAGGTTTCCCGCGGCGATCGAGTGGAGCGTGGTCGCCAGCATGAGGACCATCCCCGCGGGGCGGAGCAGCTCCGCCATCCTGCCCTGCGCGACGAGGACGTCGGTGACGACCTCCGGGAGAGGCCCGTCGTCGCGGATGGAGCCCGCGAGCAGGAACGGCACGCCGCTCTCGATGCAGGCGTGCATGATCCCCCCCTTGAGCACGCCCGCGGCGATGGCCGCCTTCATCGACCCCGCCTTGCGGATCGCGTTGATGGCTCGGAGGTGGTTCCGGTGCCCGCCCTCCAAGGACTCCCCGGTCTCGAGGTCGATCCCCAGCGACGTACCGTACAGCTCGTGCTCGATGTCGTGGACGGCGAGGGCGTTTCCTGCGAGGAGCGCGCCCACGTATCCCTTCTTGATGAGCGCCGCGAGGTGCCTGGCCCCGCCCGTGTGGACGACGGCGGGGCCCGCGACGACCACGAGC
>JAFGBX010000200.1 GCA_016932935.1 Promethearchaeota archaeon
AGGTGGCCGTGAACCAGGGCTCCGCGGCGTCCAGGCTGGGTCTCCAGGGCGGCGGCCATCCGATCAAGGTGAAGCGCCATGGGGGGCAATGAGAGCAAGGAATACATCGCCGCCGTGCGCTCGCTGGTCGACATCTACGCGGGCAACTTCGAGAACGAGCCCGTGCTCCGCGACGCTGGCGACGCCTCTCCGGACCTGCACCTGGTTTCCGGCGTCTTCGTCTACAACCCGAAGCTCAAGAAGTTCCTCGTCCAGCAGCGCGCCGCGACCAAGGCGACCTACCCGTCCCACTTCACCGACAGCGCCTCCGGGCACGTCAACGCCCGGCGGGGCATGAGCCTCGCCACGATCAAGGAGGAGATGTGCCGGGAGCTCGCGGAGGAGATGGGCGTGGAAGCCAAGCCTGGCCAGCTGAGGCTGTGGACGTTCTTCCAGGATCCAGAGGTCAACGAGATCAAGTTCGAGTTCGTCGCGAGAACGGAGCAAGAAGAGGTGCATCCCGATCTCTCGGAGGTCACGGCCCGCTCGGGCTGGTTCGATGCAGCCACGCTGCGGGCGATGCTGCGGTCGGAACGCTTCGTCGGCCCGGTCATCAACCTCTGGAGCGCGCTGCTCGAGAACGAGGCTCGTTTCGACGCGTTCTTGAAGGGACTCGAGGGATGGCAGACCTACTGGAACTGGTGCGGCGACCTCCGTGCCTTCGTGCATTGGGCACGGGGGGAGGGCGAGGGCGGCGCCCCACGCGAGCGCCCGAGAAGCGTCCCTTTGTTCCTCGGGCGCTTCCAACCGTTCCACATCGGGCACCAGAAGTGCTTGGAGCGGATCGGGGAGCAAGCAAGGGACGTGGTCATCGCCATCGGCAGCGCGCAGTATGCACGCGACCAGCGCAACCCCCTGGCCTACGACGAGCGGCGGGACGCGATCCGGCACGCGATCGAACGGGAGGGGCTGGGATTCGAGAACGTGTTCTTCGTCCCCGTACCCGACATCCACAACGAGCGCTTGTGGATGCAGAACATCAAGCTCCTCTTCGGCGACTCGGTCGTGATGGTCTCGAACAACGATTGGGTCAGGGGCCTCGCGGAGGGGGCGGGGATCCGCCTGGCGGCGAAGATGGCCTTCGAGGTCGGGAAGCTCAACGGGTCGAACGCGAGGGAACTCATACGCGCGGGCGGGGACTGGCGCGCCCTCGTGCCGGATCCACGGTACATGGAGGAACGGGGGCTCGTCGAGATCATTCGGGCAAGCAAGTAGGGGGCGAGGAGTCCGGCGGTCATGGCACGGCCGGGAACTCGAGCGCCACGTGGTCGCTCTGTTCTTGCACGTCGATGGGACGGTCGGTGAACAGCCGCATCATATCGATGTTCGTTCTCGCATGCGACGTGAGCTTGGGCGCGATGATGACAGAGCGCTCCTTCGATACCGCCATGAACGGGATGAGCTGGTCGGACGTGAACTCGTCGACCGTCGCGTGGGGCGACCCTTGCAGCGCCTTGATCAGGTCGCGGGCGCACTCCTGCCCGACGACCTCCGACTTTATGCCCCGCTCGCCGACGACCGACCCCGAGCTGATGATGCAGCCGGTACCCGTGGTCGCCCATGCCGTGATGCCGGAGCCGGGGTTCATCGCGTCGACGTAACGCGTCTCGATCGCGACGTCGCTCTGCTGGAAACGCGCCTTCACCGCGCTGGTGAACGATGCGGCTTGCCTCTCGGCGACCCTGGCACTCCTCAAGTGGATCGTGGAGACCGACTCGCCGCGTATTGCCGTTATCTCGCCACGCGCGTCGAGCATGAGCCCCTTCAGCGTGTCGACGGGGTGGAACGTGATCCTAGCTTGTGCCCCGCCCTTGGGATAGAAGCCGTGGCGGAGTACCTCGAGCTCCGATGCGAACCCGGCGCGCCGGAGCAGCGGGATAAGCACGCCGCGGACGTAGCTCGTCGACGGGGCCCACTTGTTGAACGTGCCGCCACCCCCGATGTCGACCTCGACCAACTCGCCCTCGTCGGCCTTGTAGGCGGCGCAGGCGACCGACAGGATCTGGTAGACGAGCCCGATGGCCCCGGCCGTCCCGATCTTGATGGCGACACGGCCCGGCTTGATGGTGCCCGGCTCGAACGTGACGTCCGTGGAGCCGACAGCACCGCCCTCCAGTTTGCCCCCGCACAGCGCCGCGAGGGCCTGCAGCCCCATCAAGTGCTGCTCGCGAAGGCCTGGCTTGTCCCGGTTGGCGCGGATCTTGTACACGTGGATCTTCTTCTGGAAAACGAGCCCCATCGCGGCGCAGAGGCGCAAGACGGAGCCACCGCCCTCCCCGTGGCTCCCGTCGATCTCGACCGTGTCCACTTTTTGATGCACCATGCCACGAGAAGGAGCCTTCCGAGAAAAAACATGCCATCGAGCCGGCACGACACTTACCACGCATTACAATCGGTTTTTTAAGACGCTGCACTTTCGATCCATGCAGCGACCACCGCTTTTAGTAGTACCTATTCACTCGGTTCGGTTGAACCACCATGACCCAAGAGTACGCGATCAGCACGTATCCCGATTGGCAGAAGGTGACCGCCGATCTCAACAAGCTCGCCAGCTCCCCGCTGGTCCCCTTGAAACACGAGGCGATGAAAGAATACTTGAACTATTACGACCAGAAGTGCCGGAAGTCGAAGCAGATCACGGACGAGGCGAAGGCGACGATCCCGGGCGGCGTCCAGCACAACCTCGCCTTCAACCACCCGTTCCCCATTGCCATCGCCAAGGCAGACGATGCATTCATGTGGGACTTGGACGGCAACAAGTACGTCGACTTCTTGTGCGCGGGCGGGCCAACCATCATCGGCAACAACTGGAAGCCCGTCCGGGACAAGGTCATCGAGCTGCTCCGCGATTGCGGGCCCATCACCGGCTTGTTCCACGAGTACGAGCTCAAGCTCGCGAACTTGATCAAGCAGCACTACCCCTCGTGCGAGATGTTCCGCATGCTGGGCTCTGGCACGGAGGCCGACATGGCCGCGATACGCCTCGCGCGCACGGCGACGGGCAAGAGCGCCGTCATCAAGGCCGGCGGCGCGTACCACGGCTGGAGCGACCAGCTCGTCTATGGCTTGCACATCCCCGGCAGCTCCTCGGCGGAGGCCATCGGCATCCCGAGGGACTGTAACAAGAACACGCAAGAGTTCTTCCCGACCGACATCGACGGACTGGCAAAGCAGATGGAGAAGAACGCAGCGAAGGGCGGTACCGCGTGCGTGCTGCTCGAGCCGCTCGGCCCAGAGAGCGGCACCCGCCCCGTGCCGCTCGACTTCGCCAAGCAAGTCAGGGAACTTTGTGACAAGCACGGCTCGCTCCTCATCTTCGACGAGGTCGTCACCGCGTTCCGCGTGGGCCTGAAGGGCGCGCAGGGATATTTCGGAGTCAAGCCTGACCTCACGGTCTTCGGCAAGTGCATCGCCGGCGGGTACCCCATGGCGGGCGGCGTCGGCGGCCGCAAGGACATCGTCTCCTACTGCGCGGCGGGCGTCGAGTCGGGGAAGAAGCGGGCCTACGTCGGCGGCACGCTGTCAGCAAACCCGTTGAGCTGCGTGGCCGGGTACTGGTACATCAAGGAATGCGAGCGAACCGATGCCGCCTTGAAAGCGGGGCATGCAGGCGACAGGCTCGCCAGGGGCCTCCAAGAGATCGTCGAGAGGCGCCATCTCCCGTACGTGGTATACAACCAGGGCTCGATCGTCCATCTCGAAACGTCAGGCGCGATGTTCGTTGACCTCAACATCGTCGGGGCCATGGAATCCGCGAAGGCCCGCAAGGTGGTGATGGAGGAGATGGGTGCCGCGTTCATGGCCGAGGGCATCATCACGCTCGCCGGCAGCCGTATCTACACGATGATGGCACACACGGACGAGATCATCGACGATGTAATAGGCCGGTTTGATCGCATCTTTAGTAGCGTCGAATTAGCCCGCTGATAGCGGCCGACTCCTTCTTTCTAGAGGTGTTCTTTTTATCTTCACAAGTACCGTTTGATTATGCCATTGGTCGAGATTCGATCTCTCGGCTGAGATGAATGGAATGGATGATGCAAGAACAGCCCTTTCCCCGAATGAGCAGATGCGGCAGAACAAGCTGGTCGCGCTGCGTGGCTATTTCAAGCCCATCTATGAACAGATGCGGGAGGGTTTCTACGACAAGGCGATGGAAACGCTGCAGCAGTTGGATGTATGGGAGAAGGAAGGCGGCTTTCCCGAGATCCGGGTAAAGCTAGACGCTTGTTTGGAGGAATGCCGGGTTAACCAACCCCTCTTTGATGAGTATGCACGTAACATGGACATAATACGTAAGGGGGAGAGAGTGAAGGGGCTCTGGAATCTCGAGAAGCTGCTGCAAAGCATCGACGCCCTTCCCAGGAAGGGGCTGGTCAACACAGGCCTGGTGCCGATGATCAAGAGCGTTCTCGACCAATGACACGGAGGAGCCGGCGTTGCCGGCACGGGTCGTCGGACGCGTCGAAAGAATAAATACGCCTGGGCCGGAAAATGGCATCGAGTGACACCGCCGTGAGGGAGACCATCGCCATCGTCGACACGAATTTCTTCGTCGGGCTCATGCAAGTGGTTCGCTCGTTCGACGAGCTCGCGGACTTCGTGAAGGGTATGCAAGTCTCGTTCGTCGAGAACAACATCACGATGGTGCTCTGTTCCCGCGTCATGGCCGAGCTGGACAGGTTCGACCCGACGCTCGTCATGTACCTCGAGATCAACTTCAAGGTGCAGCCCCCGGTCGACGTGAACAAGGATTCCTTCTACTTGAACCTCAAGTGGATCAACAGCCAGCGGAAAAAGGACGCGCGCTGGTTCAACGTTGGCGAGGTCACCGACCTGGAGATCATCACGGTCGCCAAGCACCTCCACGATGATTTGACCGCGCGTGGCGAGGGACTAGACGTCGTCATCGTGTCGAACGACGAGGGCGTGCAGCGGGCGACGGAGTACTTCTTGAAGGGCCTCGTGAAGGTCCAGGACCCGGCCGTCTTCCTCACGGTCCTGCTCGGCGTGACGGACAGCAAGGACGTGCGGGACGAGATCGCCGCGACGGCGAGGCGCTTGTTCCAGTACTTCACGTCGTACCGCACCAGCATGGGAAGGCCCCCGATCCGCCAGCTCGACGCGTTCTTCGGCGAGATCCAGAACGCGATTCGTCTCGCCAGGGAGGACATCGAACCGTTCTTCAAGCAAGGCACGATACAGGCGTTCGAGAGGTACATGATAACAGGCGAGCCGTTCCAGAAGGGGGTCGTCGCCTACGAGCCCGCCCTCGCGATCGTCAAGGGCCTCCTCACGCTGCCGGACGACGAGTTCCTCGGGGCCATCGACGGGCGCCTGCACGAGCTGTTCCTGGCGTTCAACACGCTCGCGCGCTCGCTCAAGGAACCGACGGACTTTACGCGGTTCTACAACTACATCGCCATCTACCTGATACGGCTGTACCTGGACGCCTTCAAGCGGTGCTTCGTCGGGCGAGACCTGCCGTCGTCGTACAAGTACGTGGCGCTCGCGAAGTCGCTCGTTCAAGGGATGGCGAACCAACCGAGCGCGCACCGGCTCTACTTCTCGATCTTGATCGCCGAGGCGACGTTCTCCATCATAACGGGATTCACAGACAGCAATTACGTCGCGGCGACGATCGACTTCCTGGCCAACGCGATCAAGAAGCACCAGCTCCCAAGCCTCATACCGCCTGACCAGGTCTACCTCTTGATCGCCATCCTCCACTACAAGAACGGGAAGGACATTGAGCTGACGAACGCTGCGGGGAGGGACTGCGAGTACGGGGAGACCGGGCTTCGCTGCACCCGGGAGTACTTCGGCGGCTTGTTGCTCCACATCGAGCAATTCTGCGACGAGCTGACGTCGTTCGGACAGCACGATCTCGCCCTCAAGATCCTCCTCCAGGTGTACAAGGTGCTGCCCGTCGACACGGACGAGGCGGCCCGGGTCGAGGGGAAGATCTACCTGATCTGCCTGATCATGCAGCAATCGATCCCGTCGTGCGTGGGCGATGTGTTCCCCAAATCCTGGGAGCAGACGAGCGAGCCTCTCGAGGAAGAGAACATCCACGAATCGTTCACGTCGCTCGATGCCGCGAGCCGGGCTTACAGGAGCCAGATCAAGATCTTGTCCTACAACGCCACGACGAAGGAGTATCTTTGTTGGATCTACCCGTTAAAGTCCCGGTTCAACCTCATCATCCCGCCGGAGGTGGAGATCAAGGCTCCCACGATTTTGAAGGAGCTGAAGCTCCAATCCGGCTCGATAAGGGTTACCCCCACGAGCCAGGCAAAGGGCCACACGACCGAGGTGAGGGGAACGATCGAGCTCGGGAAGGATTGCCATGTCCAACTACGTTACTACGAGGAGAAGTTCTTCACGCTGAACTTGATCTGAACCATCGACGCGCGATGACTCTCAATGGTGGAGCAATACAGGGGAACCATCGCCGCCATCATCGCGGCGATATTGCGCGAGACCAAGGAGACGCCGCAACACGCCGTCCCCTTCGACGACTTGCGAGAGTGCTACACGGCGGACGCGGGCGACGAGGTGCAGCTCGATGATCTGGTCGACTACATCGACAACGCCAGCGCCGGGGCCATCACTGTCCTCCGGCAGGGGGGTAACAAGGTCATCAAGGTCGCCGACAAGACGTCGCTCTGGCTCATACTCTTCTCGCTGGAGGCCGACCTCGCGGACGTCTCGCTGCTGCACTGGACGGACTTCGAGAAACTCGTGCAACACGCCATGGTCGAGAACGGCTACGCCACGAAGAAGAACTTCCGGTTCACCGACGGGAAGGGGAAGCGGCACGAGGTCGACATCGTGGCCGTCGACCGCCGCTCCAAGGAGCACCTCGTGTTCTTGATCGACGCGAAGCATTGGGACTACCGCGCTAACTCGAGCGCTGCACGGATCCTGGAG
>JAFGBX010000201.1 GCA_016932935.1 Promethearchaeota archaeon
CGCAAGCGAGACGGGGGCCGCGGGTTTCCTCTAACGACCCGCCCGGACGAGGTGTCCAACTTTGTCCAACCTCATAGTTAGAGTAACCTTCCGCTCAAAGGCAAGCATTTCTGCCTTGATCATGTCTGTTTTCCTTTCCATCTCGTCGATTTGCGCCTCCGTGAAAATGAATTCCTCGCACACTGGGCATTTAAAAGCAGGTACGTTGCGCAACGGGATGCCTTCCTCGTACTCGTAACTGTTCAGTACGATTTCCGTGGCATCGACCTTATCTTTCGTACATATTATCGGTCCCATGATTTGATTCGCCTCCAATAAGCGGTTATCACTTCCTCGTTATTCGCTTTGTTAACAAACCAGACCACGATCAAGCTCTTCGCGCCAAGCGGCAATTTGCTATATCTTTTGACACCGAATCACCCATTTTTTTCTTCGAATATGACTTCATAATTCTTGATCGCCTCAACCACTTCCATTTCGTCGATGCCTCGTTTCCTTATCTGTTCCTGGGCATGTTTTGGAATGATAATCATAATCTTAGCTTACCACTTATCTTATAAGTGAAATGCATGTTCTTATCTCTTCCTCACATTAACGACTTGCTTCCAAAAGATTCGATGAAAATGACGTGGTGATGGTCGTGCTCGGCGCGGTGTCCTTGATATTCTAGGTTTCTTGAACGAGGGGGCTCTCGCGGGGCTAATCCCCCCGAACGGCCTTGACCCGGTACTCCACCACCTTCTCGATCAAGTCGTAAGGGATCGGTGCATCAAGGGGAAACCTGACCGAGCCCTTCGCCGTGTCATATTGCGAGAATTCGTGCTTGAACCGTTCGATGCCGGATGGTGTCGGGTAGAAGCCGATGTGGTGCTTGAACGCGGCGAAATGCACGAGGTTCTTCCCGAGCTTGAACGTGGGGATCTGGTAGGCCATGGCCTCCTCCGCCTCCGGGGCCGCGTTCTTGATGGTGGCGCGTATTTTCTCCAGGATCTCTCGAGTTGGGCTCGAAAAATCTGCTAGGTATTCGTCGATCGTGCGATACGTCTTCTTCGGGGCGGCCATTCGTGTCGTCACCTGTCAACCAGCTATCGGACCGCACTGGAAGATATCTCCTCCTCGACCGCTGCATTCGTCTGTGGCCGGCCGTGGCTATCTCGCAGCAGTCCCGGCTTTATTCACTCGGCCCTGATCTCCAGGATCTCCTGTGACAGACGGGCGAGCGGCAGTCGGAGCCTCCCCCCCTTCAACTCCTCGCTCGAGAACGTTCCGAGTTCCTTCTGTGCGAACAGGGCGGTCACCTTGAAGCGCTTCCCGCCTGGTACCCACGGTACGTTGATGCGCCTCGATGGGAGGCCCAGGTGCCCGCGCATCACGACGACCACCCCGCTGCCCTCGGGGTTCAGCTTCCCCCACCAGTGCCAGCCGACGTCGGTCGGCCCCGGCACGCCGCTGTATTGGAAGTACCGGAAGATCCCGTGCTTCTCCTGGAGGGCGGCGACCATGTCGAACCGAGCCTTGTAGTGGGCGATGTTCTCCTCGGTGAGGGAGGACAGGTCCCCCGCGTAGACCGAGGGAATGCCCATGAGCCAGCTGCACACTTGCCTGTCCTGGACGCGGGGGGTGAGGCTGCCGTCCTTGTTCACGGTCGCGGCGCCGTAGTACTCGATGCAGTACAAGGGCAGCCCTCGGTGCGCGTAGAACCGCTTCCGCGCGTTGAAGCAGCCGGCGATCAATTGGAACCAGTTCAGCTTCAGCCGTGTCTCCTTCCGGGCGATCCGCCGGCCGCGGGGGAAGGCACCGGAGTAGTCGTTGGGCGGGATGTGGAACGACCAGCAATGCTTGACCGCCGCGACGTCGCACGGGGCGCCGGGCGTGCCCCAGTACAGTTCGTGCGAGAGCAACGTGCAGGCGCCGGGAGCCTTCTCGTGGACGATGTCTTGCGACTCGAAGAACCCGCGGATGCCGCGCAAGTACGACTCCTTCCGCGTCCGGCTGTCGTGCCCCTCGGCGATGTCGCCGTGCTTGATGTTGGTGAGGTCTTGCTTGAAGTACGTCGCACCGAGCGTGTCGTGCAAGCGCACGACGTCATCGGCGTAATAATATCGCCACGCGCTCGCGAAGCTCATGCCGACGCACTCGCCCCGCTTCACGACCGGGAAGGAGGCGCCGCCGGGCAGCTCGCGCAGGTCGGGCGACCGGGCGTTGCGGAAGCAAGACGTCCACAGGCCGAGGCGAAGCCCGAGGCCCCTCACCGCCTCGCACGTGGCTCGGAAGTCCGGGAACTTCCCCGGGTGCGGTTCGCGGCCCCCCGACGTCCAATCCGACGGGTCCGCGCTGTCCGACCAACCCGCGTCGATCTGGAACCCCTTGAAGCCGGCTCGGCTCGCCAGCACGGCCTGCTCGCGCACGATCGCGTCGTCGATCCGCGACTGGAAGTTCGACCACGTGCACCAGAGCGGCACGGGCATACGCTCGGGCACGCAGCGGACGCCGACGACCCCCTCCAAGTACGCCTTGAACTGGCCCTCGACCGCCCTGTCCAGCGGGGTGGACGTCGACGAGCAGGTCCTGGACGTCCCCCCCTCGTAGGCGAAGATGGACGTGGGTTCCGTCTCGAACGACTCGCCAGGGCCGATGACGCGCTCGAACCGATCGTCCGCGTAGCCCATCCCCCCGGACGCTTCCATGGCCCGCGTTGCGCTGGGCACCTCGCTGCACAAGATGAGTCCCTCGTGGTGGCCGTCGTCCCCGAGCGCGACGACACTGGACGAGACCCCGCGTTCGTCGGGTGTCAGGTTAACACGGTTGCGATGCGATGGGCCGACCACGATCGGGTCGACCACGAGCTTGTCGACCTTGATCCAGTGCTTGCCGCCGTTCGTGATGGCCAGCCATTTGCGTACCGCGGGAAACCCGTCATAGACCTCGAGGGCGATGTCGACGCGGACTCCAGCCAGGGCATCGTCCTTCACGACGGGGGTGCTGATGACCGCTCGCGTCGAACCCGACCCTCCCGCGGACGTGGAGAACGAGGGCGGGCCGAACGCGGCGCCCTGGTCGAGGGATCCGATGCTGCCTGCGGCCCTCCACGAGACGCGTTCCAGTGGCTCCTCGCCGGATCCGGCGCGCGCCACGCGCAGCCCGTCGGTGCCCCGCCGGTCGAGGTTCTCTTGCGTGATCGTGCCCCCGCCGGCCACGTCGGCGGGTGGCACCCCGCGCGGCCGCTCGTCGGGGTCGGCCAGGTGGAAGCACATGAGCGCCGCCAAGGGGGTGCCCTCGGTGATGCCGGCGGCCCCGACGGCGACGCGCGAGATCCGGGGGAAGTTCCCCTCCAGCGTGATTGCCTCGGTCAGGATCCCGGCCTCGACGACGACGACGTTCCCCTTGCGCAAAATGGATGATGTCATCGGTTGCCCGTGACATCCGGGGATTAAGTCATTGACGGCGGGAAGGTACCACCGCTATTCCTCGATGGACGAAGGGCGCTTCGTGATGACGAACCGCACGCGCTGGCGGCGGTAGCGGCGGTTCATTGACCAGTTCAGCGCGTGGGCGAAGGTGTTGAGCCTGGAGCCGTTGAGGATGCGTTTCCAGCCTTCCCTCGTGAAGTAGTTATAGAGCTCGCGGCGCATCTCCGTGACGGTCGACGCGCTGCCACGGATGAACGGTTCCCAGAAATACGATTGGCCACCACCAGCGACGACGGGGGTTTGCTTCATGTAGATGCCTTTGATCTCCTCGTCGGAGAAGACCTTTTTGCTCAAGAAGCCAGGGGTGTGCGTTTCTAGAGCTTGCCCGACGTCCCGGTAGTACTGGACGATGGAGAACGCGTACTGGCAGACGAGGATCAGGTGCGCGCAGTCGTCCGCGGAGATCCGGTTGAGTATCTCCATGACGGCCCGCCAGGGATGGCGCGGCTCGTCCTCGTCGATGTTGAGGTGGCCGGCGATCGCCACGTTGATGACGTCGCTGATGTCCACCTCGTGGCAGCGATCGAGCTTCTTCTTCACGATGCCCTTCAGCCCCGGCCCTTCGACAGCTGGCCCGACCCCTCCAAATTCCTTCCCGATGACCGTGTCGTTGGTGCACTCGAGGGGGATGCCAGGAAACGAGGGAATGGTCTTCTTCCAGATCGAGCTGTTCCCCGGCGTCCGGTCGCTCGTGGTCCAGCCGAGCTTGCGCAGCACGTGGGCGAAAAGCTCGCCGTCCATCGCCTCCCAGTAGAAATCGATATCGTCCGTGTACCGCTTCTTCTGCCAGTCATCGGGCATCCAACTCCCCAGCATTAGCCCTATCGTGCCGCGGACGACCTCCCAGTCCTCGACCTGCGCCTTGCCCTTCGCGACGGCGGCCCTCGCTAGCGTGTAAAACGGGTGTTCCTTGTCCGCTGCGATGTCCCTGACTGCCTGGATCGCGGCCTGGGCCTCGATGGCGGCCAGGATGGCCGGAACCTGCCCGTCGGACGAATACGACCGGGAACCGCCGTTGATGAACGCGTGGAACAGATCCAACCCACCCCTCGGTATCGTGTACCGCGGGTTCTTGAACATCTTCCACGGGAAGTGGTACACGATGAAGTCTCCCTCCTTGGTGACGGCTTCCGGGACGATCTCTTGCAGCATGTCGCCTCGATCTATCTTGTCCACACGCGTGGAGAAGGGAAAGTTGCCGTCGCTGCTCGTTTTGATGTCACCACGGTTCGCTTACCATCTTGGGAGTGTGTGCGCTATCGCTATTAGAATCTTTTTTATACCAACCGTGCGAGGATCCGACTATGAATGCCGACCCCGGGCCGCTCGACACGTGGTACCGAGTGCGCGTCGACGACAGAGGCATCACGAGGGACGTCCACCCGCCGGGGCGCGAGCCGTGGATCGACTTCGTCGAGTGGGACAAGATCGTGAGGGTTTGCTTCAAGGCAGCTGAGGACTTCCTTTCGTCGGACGAGATCTACGTCTTCACGTCTGAAAGGCCGGAGAGTTACGTGATCCCGACCGAGGCGAGCGGTGGCCTCGAAGCATGGAACGAGGTCATCCGGCGCGGGCTGTTCGACGCGAAGCTGGCGATCCGCATGGCGTCTAGTTTGGGCGAGGTTGCATGCTGGCCACCGGCCGACGAATGAATGCCGGCGCCGTTGAAAATTTAATTAGCAATGGAAGGCGAATATGCCATGGTGGAACCGTGGGGAATAGCGACATGGGAACCTTCAGTCTCGGGCGGTTAAAGGCCGCTATGTTGAAGGACGTGGAGATGCCACGCAAGCAATGGCTCAAGGCGCACTTGACGACGATCAACTTCTACATCTCCGTCATCTCGGGGGAATGCGTCCTCATTTTAAAGGGGTTCGAGTTCCGCACGTACGCGTACTTCCTGGCCATCGGCATCGTGGCCGGTTTCGTGGTCGCCTACATCCTTTCCGACAGGACAAAGCAGAAGTACCGATTCATCTTCATTCTCTTCGCCGTTAATTTCATCATCTTTCAACTGATCTACTTCGACGTTTTCATCGAATCGACTGTGGTTCTGTCACTCTTGCTCACCGTCCGCGCTGCTCTCTGGATCCTCATCCTCGCGAGCTATTTCCAGGTCATGAACCAGACGACGGGCGTCCTGGAACGCGGCCGCATCTATTGCAGCACGGCGGCCGCTTGCACCGTCCTCATGCCGTTCCTTGCGGCAGGCACCAGGTTCCTGGAATTCAACTTCTACTTCAATTTGTTTAACCTGCCCTACATCGTGATCATGATGAAGATGGGCTCGGCGAAGCAAGAATTCTTCACCCCGGACACGCCGCTAAGGGCTGCGGTGACCTCCGGGGACGTGCCCCGGTACCTCCTCATCCTTTCCCTGTTCGGCTTCTCCGAGGGCCTCCTCTCGCCGAATGTCCTCGATATCGCAACGGGGTTCAACGTGCTTTTCTGGGGGCCTTTCTTGCTAGCGCTCGGGTTGTTATTACTCGGCTTCGTCTACGACGCGCACGGCAGGCGGATCACGCTCGTGATCAAGGTTCTGGTGTTTGCCTCGTTCGGGTTCCTTTACATCTTCGAGGAAACCCTGCTACTCGGGGATTTCATCATGCGCACGTTCATCGCCTTGCTCATAGTAAGCATCGCCTCGGTCTTCGTGATAATGGGGGACATCTCCCCTAGAACCGCCAAGGTCTTCCTGGTGGGGATGGTCTTGCTGCTCGCTAGCGCATTGGGGGGCGTGATGCTCAAGGAGGCGTGGGTGGCCGTGCCCGAGCTCGACCTGCTGCCGCGGTTCCTCGCGATGTTCTTGCTCATAATCACGACGGCCATCATCTCAAATACGAGGGACATCTTCAGCAGGGCAGAGAGGAACTGGTACGACGACATGATCACGCTCTTCGTCATCCACGATTCTGGTATCTTGCTCTTCTACAAGCGCTTCTCAAGGGATCAGGACGGCCAGAGCGACGGCCTACTCGGGCCTGACCTCATCTCCGCGGGCTTGATCGGGATTTCCAATTTCGTCTGCGAGATCTTGAAGGGGAACCGCTTCATAAGCGGGATTGAGAACTACCCGAGCAAGATAATGCTGGAAAAGGGAGAGAAGGTGATCGCTGCCCTGGTCGTGCATCAAGACTTGCGCATCTTGCGGGAAAAACTGAAGCGCTTCTTGAACGATTTCGAAGGCAATTTCAAGCCCATCTCGTCGGAGCTCATCGCGATCGGCCCGGACGATATCAAGGTGGCCGAAGGCCTCATCAACGCCCACTTCAAGCGGAGTCAGCATCGCGATAATGCGTTCCCGCGCAGCGTTGGTGGCGAGCTCTCCACCGGTGATGTACCAGCATCAACAATGCAATAGGAACAACGCGACGAAAGTAGACGCTCCCGCGAACGCCGATGCGATTAGGTTCACCGCGTCGTTGTCGATCCAGCCCTTTCCCCTCAGCAACATGGTCGTCCTGGAGCAATGGACGCGCTTCTCGGTCTCCTTGCCGCAAGCCGGACAGAGGAACGCGGCTTGCACCGTCGCGCCGACCACGCTGTCGATGACCGACGCGATGAAGGCCGACGCCGACACCACGGCGAACGCCAACCAGTGCCCCGGCTCTATCACGCTGGTGATGCCGAAGGCCGCCCCCAGCAGGAACCCGATCCCCGCGACGATGACCGCCCCCGCCGCTGCAGCTGCCGTGCCTTGCTTGCTGACGCCGCCCGACGTCCCCGGCTCGACGGCGCGGCGAAGGTCGAGGATCCAGCGTGGTTGGCCCCGTGATAGCAGCCCGATCTCCGTGGCCCACGTGTCCGCGTTCGGAGCCGCAAAGGCAGAGATGGAGGAGAACGCCGCGACAACTTGTATCCAAGATGGGAGGGATGCGAACGAAGCGATCGCATAGAGAACCGCTGCGATGGTGCCGGGAAGCCCGTTGGCAAGCACCTGGTTCACGTCGCGCTTGCTCCCCTTTGCCACGCGATCTTGCGCGGCGGCCTTCTCCCGCGCGCGCAGCTTCGATAACATGCTGCTCGACACGAAGAACGACAGCAACACGAGGAAGAATAGCGGCTCGATCATCCACAGCCCAATGCCCATCGCGAAGGCGGTGGCGCCCGCATGCCTCGTGAGGTGATCCTTCCGCCTGGCCCACGCCATGACGAGGCCGTTGATCGCCACCCCCGTGGAAATGCCAACAATCACCCCCCAAGGCAGCAACGAGGCCGTGAACCACGTGGGCGGCATAATCCAATTGAACGCGCGGAATGGTTTTATGCTTTCTCGTTGAAGCTCTCAGAATTCGTGGTATAACACCTCGCACGGAACGCAGATGAGCGACGATCTGGGCTGGAACTTGCTGCTGGTGGCGTGCTCGTACGCGTACGGGTTCGCCGTCATCGGCACCGGGCGGATCCTCCAGCGGCGGCTCGGCAAGGACGCGGGCTTCACCCGCAAGGTCATCCACTTGCTCGCGGGCTATTCGAGCTTCGTCGTGTTCTGGTTCTCCCCCGGATTCGCGTGGCTCGCGATCGTCATCGGGCTGAGCTTCACGCTCCTGCTGTACCTGGCCCGCCCCTCGGGGCCGCTGCACGCCGTGTTCGATTCCATGGCACGGGTGGACGATCGCAAGGCGGGAGGGCTGGGCGGCCCCGTGTACTATGCCGTCTCGCTTACAGTCCTCACGTCCGCATACACGTTCCCGTTGCTCCCGGAACTGCTCCCGTACTACTGGATCCCTGCTTCGTGCCTCAGCATGATGTTCGTCGGCGACGGTATCGCGCCAATCATCGGGAAGCGATGGGGGAGGCACGTTTTCGGCAAGTTCGGGCGGACGGCCGAGGGATCGCTCGCCGTGTTCGCCGGGGGATTCGCGGGCTTCGCGATGACGCTGTTCATCGCAATCCACTGCGCCTCAAACCAGGTCGTGCCTTTCCAGGCATCGCACTTGATCCTCGTGGGCCTCGTCGTTTCAGGGATCAACGCGGCAGTCGAGGCCGTCACCCCGAGCGGTTACGATAACCTGAGCTGCCCCCTCGTCTCCACGGGGGCATTCATCCTGCTGCTGCTCGCGCTCCCCGCGTGAAAGAAGATAACAACCACCTCATTGATGGTGCACATGGAAAAGCCAACCGTTTCCGTCGTCAAGTACAAGGATCCCCTCGCCTCAGTCCGGGAGGCGATCGACCTCGCGGACGGCTTCAAGCGGCTGGAGCCAGGATCCAGGGTGTTCATCAAGCCGAACGTCGTCTACTGGAACAGGCTCGTGCCGTTCCCCAAGTGGGGCGTGATCACGACGTCCCGCGTTATGCAGGATACCATCACGCTGCTCGCGGAGCGAGGGGTCAAGGACATCACGATCGGCGAGGGGATCATCACCTACGACCCGAAGGACAAGGAAACCACGGCGGACGCGTGGGAGAAGCTCGGGTACAACACGCTGGCCAAGCGCCACGGGGTGAAGGTCGTCAACCTCTTCGAGCGGCCGTACAAGAAGGTCGACCTCGGCTGCAACTTCACCGCGAACGTGAGCGCCGACGCCCTCGACGCGGACTTCCTCATCGACATGCCCGTGCTCAAGACGCACACCCAGGCCGTGGTGAGCCTGGGGATAAAGAACTTGAAGGGCTTCCTCGACATGGCCACGCGCAAGAGGTTCCACAGCGCCGACCCTGCCAAGAACCTGCATTTCAACGTAGCCCACATCCCGAACAAGATCAGGCCGGCGCTGACGATCATCGACGGCATCTACACGCTCGA
>JAFGBX010000202.1 GCA_016932935.1 Promethearchaeota archaeon
ATCGCACGTTCCGGCGTGCCATGTTACCATTGGTGGCCATCGTGGCTTTCACGGGTGATAAGGAAGTTATTTTCGAACAAGCCCTTACCTTGTCGAATTTCCACTGGACGATACTGCCATCAAGTTTCTGGAACATGATCGACTGCGGGTCGATAGTGAGCCTGCCAACGATCTGGCCTACTTTCAACCAGTCCGCGAGCATACCCTCGCCGAACCCCTTCTTGAACATGGTGTCGATGTAATGCTTCTTGTTATCCTTGAGCATTTTCACGTAATCTGCCAGCGCTGATGATACGGGATTCCCCCGTTGCTCGTTAACCATCGGCAGCACGTCCTCCCGCATACCGCCACAGGCAAGGATAGCATACAACGCATGATCCTCGTGGATTCCCATCTCATTCATCAGCTCCTCGAAAGTCAAGGGTTTCTTAGATGGGTCCAATGATGTCAGTGTTGTCTGTGACGGGTTGGAGTCGACGAACACGAAGTTGTACCCGTGGAACGATGTCAAGAACGTGGCGATGTCCACGTCCTTGATGGCCTCCCAGCTGGCGACGTGCTTGTTGCCTCGCTGATCCACGTACACGGCGCCCACCTCGATCGTCGCCCCCGGGTTCAGGTAGCACGCCGCCTTCACGTCGGCCATGGCGGCGAACTGCGCGAACGTGAGCCCCGTGTCCCGGTAGGCGATGGCCTTGGCGGCCAGCTTCGTCTTGAGCACCTGGTTCACGAGCGTGGACAGCAGCCGGTCCTGCTGCGCGTCGACGTTCGGGACGTACGAACTGCTGCGCGTCGACGTTCCGGGACGGCTTGGAACGTCCCGGACGTGACAGCCGGATCCGTCCCCCAGTACGCGTGATACCCCGCCACGCCCGAGTGGGCATCCGATGCGCCGCTCCACGAGAATGCCGGGTCTCCCACGCCGCTCTGCCACGTGCCATTCGTCGTCGAACCCATCGTTTGATCGCATGGAGATGTTGGATTTGTAGGCGGCGTGCTGTCGTACCGGAACTCGTAGAGCGTGACCCAGGACGCGTTGTTTCCAAACGCATCTTGCGTCATAACCCGCAGGTAGTAAATTGTCCCGCTACCCACGGGACCGGGGTCATACGTCATTCCAGCCTGGAACGCGGTGCTCGTGCCCGCCGGGTCATTGCCCCAGTAGACATAATAACCAAACACGCCAGAGCCGTTTCCGTCCGACGCGCCGCTCCACGAGAACGACGGGTCGGCGACCGTGTTCTGCCACGAGGCGCTCGTCGTGGAACCGTTTATTTGCGTGCACGGGCCCGTCGGGTTCATTGGTGGCATAGTGTCTTCCCACGGGAAAATTCTTACTTTAATGCAATGCAAGCCCGGAATATCATCAGCGACGTAGGCGACGTCGCCGCTCACGAAGACACCGTCCGCAGATCCTGGCGTGTCATAAGAACCGAGCAGGGCCGGCGACGCCGGGTTGGATATATTGATGCACTGCAAGCCAGAACCATGATCAGCAAGGAAGGCGACGTCGCCGCTCACGAAGACATCGTCCGCAGATCCTGGCGTGTCATAAGAACCGAGCAGGGCCGGCGACGCCGGGTTGGATATATTGATGCACTGCAAGCCCGAACCATAATCGGCGACGTAGGCGACGTCGCCGCTCACGAAGACGCCCCACGCATTACCCGGCGTGTTGTACGTGCCGAGCAGCGACGGCGTCGCCGGGTTGGATATGTTGATGCACTGCAAGCCAGAACTACCATCCGCGACGTAGGCGACGTCGCCGCTCACGAAGACTCCTAACGCGGTTCCGGGCGTGTCATAAGTGCCGAGCAAGGCCGGCGACGCCGGGTTGGCGATGTTGATGCACTGCAAGCCAGAACTACCATCCGCGACGTAGGCGGCGTCGCCGCTCACGAAGACATCGTCCGCAGATCCTGGCGTGTTAAATGAGCCGAGCAGGGCCGGCGACGCCGGGTTGGCGATGTTGATGCATTGCAGGCCAGAATCACCATCCGCGACGTAGGCGACGTCGCCGCTCGGATCAATACCAAACGCAATTCCTGGTGTGTCATAAGAGCCTAGCAAGACCGGCGACGCCGGGTTGGCGATGTTGATGCACTGGAGGCCTGAAAAACCATCCACGACGTAGGCCACGTCGCCGTCCACGGAGACGTCACCCGCAGCGTTTGGTGTGTCATAAGAGCCGAGCAAGGCCGGAGATGTTAAGATGGAAGTACTGATGCTGTGCAAGCCAGAATTAAAATCCGCGACGTAGGCGACGTCGCCGCTCATGAAGACGCTATACGAAAGTCCAATAGTATCATAAGAACCGAGTAAAGCCGGCGACGCCGGGTTGGCGATGCTGATGCATTGCAAGCCCGACGCATCATCCGCGACGTAGGCGACGTCGCCGCTCACGAAGACTCTATGCGCATATCCGGGGGTGGTGTAGCTGCCGCGAACGGTTGGTGACGCCGGGTTGGCGATGTTGATGCACCGCAAACCCGAATTACCATCCGCGACGTATGCGACGTCGCCGCTCGCGAAAACTCCTAGCGCAGTTCCTGGTGTGTTATAAGAGCCGAGCAGGGCCGGCGACGCCGGGTTGGCGATGTTGATGCACTGCAAGCCAGAACTACCATCCGCGACGTAGGCGACGTCACCGCACACGAAGACTTCATGCGCGGTTCCGGGCGTGTCATAAGTGCCGAGCAGGGCCGGCGACGCCGGGTTGGCGATGTCGATGCACTGCAAGCCCCAACTACCATCCGCGACGTAGGCGACGTCGCCGCTCACGAAGACATCAATCGCAGATCCTGGCGTGTCATAAGAACCGAGCAGGGCCGGCGACGCCGGGTTGGAGATGTCGACGCACTGCAAACCCGAACCATAATCAGCAACGTAGGAGACGTCGCCGCTCACGAAGACGCCGTACGCAGATCCTGGCGTGTCATAAGAGCCGAGCAGGGCTGGCGACGCCGGGTTGGAGATGTTAATGCTTTGCCAGCCAGCATCACTATCCGCGACATGGACAACGTCGCCGCTCACGAAGACGTCACGCGCGGTTCCGGGCGTGTCATATGAACCGATAATGCCTATCGATTTCTCTAGTGTTGAATTCTTCGATTGGAACGTGGGTTCTTCGATTGGCTTAATACAACCGGTAAAGCCTTCCTGTTGATAATTCCAGGTAATAATTGAAAGGATAAAGCCTAGTCCGAGTAAAAGGTAGAAACATTTCCTCCTCATTCTACTGTACGTGTCAAGTTTCATATCATATCCTCCTTTTTCTATTCGATAGAACAATAAATATGGTGAAAAACCCTAGGATCGAGACATTATTCCATCCTGGGATATTTCCAAGGCAGATTATTTAAACCGGCATCTTGCCACACCCATCTCCTTCCATGCTGGTCGAACCCTGGCTATATGAGTATCGTTCCTAATGTTTTGCCATGCCTTTAACGCGCCGTCGACGCGAGTACGTGACCGCAGCAAGTACTCGGACCGGTTCAAGTGGAACCTCACCTCGGCCGGATCCTAATAGCTTGCGCCGTGATTCCTCGTAATGTGGGCGAGGAGGGAACAGCTTTTTTAACCGGAACAAGGAGATGGATGGTCGATGATGTGGAACCGCGTTTTGCTCGTGTACCCGAACGTCAAGAGCAAGCTCTTGACCGACCGGTTCGTGATACCGCCGCTGGGCCTGGAGTACCTCAAGGCGCAAGTGAACGGCCTCGTGTATGTCGACATCCTCGACGCGCGCAACCTCGCGCTGAACCGGGCCGGGCTGCGGGATCGGATAGCAAGGTTCGGGCCCGACCTCGTCGGGATCTGCGTCAACCTTTCCTGCGGCATCGACGAGGGCCTCGACGTCGCGCGGGTCGTGAAGCAAACCCTCGGCGGCTGCACGGTGATCCTCGGCGGCTGGCACCCGTCCCTCATGACCGCCGAGGTGTTGAACGACCCGAATGTCGACGCGGTCGTGTGCGGGGAGGGAGAGGCCACCTTCCAGGCGATCATCGAGAAACAGTCCTTCGAAAACGTCCTCGGCGTCTCCTACAAGGTCGACGGGAGGGCCGTCCACAACGGGAGCCGGCCGCTCATCGCCGACCTCGACAGGCGGGCGTTCCCGGACCGCGCCTACCGCCGGATCAAGCGGTACAACATCATGTCGATCCCCATCGACGTCGTCGAGACCTCCCGCGGGTGCCCGTACACGTGCAACTTCTGTTGCATCCACGAGTTCTACCACCACACCTACCGCACCAGGTCACCCTTGAACGTGGTGAGGGAACTATACCAGATCAAGCAATCCGGCAAGGCAACGGATATCTTGATCGTCGACGACAACTTCCTGGTCAACGTCGATCACGTTAAGGAGCTGTGCCGCCTCATCATCAAGAGCAAGCTCGGCTTCCACTTCATGGCCCAGATCCGCGTGGACGCGATCGCCAGGCACCCCGACGTGATCGAGCTCATGGCGCGGGCAGGCTTCTGGTGCTTCTTCGTCGGGATCGAGTCCACGGCGCCGAAGGGCTTGAGCGACGCCAACAAGGGATCGAGCGTCTCGAACGTGGCGGGGGCCATCGAGGTCTGCAACCGGAACCACGTCATGATCGTGGGAAACGTCATCATCGGCGTCGACCTCGACGGGGGGAGGCGGGAGGTACTGGAGGAGATCGACCGCGTCCGGTCGCTGCCCATCGACATCTTGACCTTCTCGATCATCACGCCGCTCCCGAAGACCAGGTTCTACGGCCTCTGCGAGGAAGAGGGGCTCTTCGTCTCCAGGAAGTGGCGCCACTACAACATCGCGACGCCGGTAATCCGGACGCGGGCCCTGTCCGCCGGGGATCTCGGCGAGCTGCACCGCATCGCCACCAGCCGCACCCTCCTCAGGAGGAAGTACGGTGCCATCTTCCGCCGCCTCCTCAAAACCCGCGGCTTGCGGTTCGTCGTGGTCAGCGGCGCAAAGGCCATCAAGCACGTGCTGGGGTTCCTGCCGTCCCTGGTCTCGCGAACCGTGAACGCGCGGGCGACGCGCCCCGGATACGCCCATTCCCACCGCCGGAACGTGACAGTCCATGCCCCCGCCGTCCCGCGCGGCCTTCCCCCTCCACACTCTGTCGATCAAACGGCTGGCCTAGCCCCCCGCCCCGAACCTCGCCGAAGGGCTTGATGGCCGCCATGGCGACTTCATCCCACGCTGCGGGTTCACGCGCGGGGCTTCCCGGCTTCAGCCACCATGTCCCCGGTGGGCTCCCCGTCGGAATGGCCTTGGGAAACGACTTCGATCACGTTTCGGTTGAACACGCTTGGCGCGTGAGTTTAGTTCATTCTAGCCATTTGACAGCCAGGGCCGGCCGCGGCACCGTCCGGGCGAAAGCCACGGCAGGTTGCCCGATCGTGAATATCCCCCAGTGCTTTCCCTTGGCTTTCACGAGCCGGGCGAGGTCTGGATTCATCTTGAACGCGATCATGGTCCAGCCGTTCCAGCACGTGCCCAGTCCAAGCGCCTCGGCGGCGAGGCGCCCGTATGTCACGGCAATCCCCGCGTCGACGTCCTCGATGCCATTATCGGCGTTGGTATAGCATATGACCAGGTGCGGCGCGTCGAAATATATCGGGTTCTTGTATGCCTTTTTCAAAAATTCGAAGATAAGACCATACGTGGCTTTCGCAACCGGGTTTTCCATGATCGTGTTCATCACGCCCTCCCCGAGTTCATGCAGCTGTTGCTGGTTTGACACGATCGCCACCTTGAACTCGCGGGCGTTCGCGCCCGACGGCGCGTACCGGATGGCATCGAGTACCTTCTCCATCATGTCGCGAGGAACGGGCTCGGGCTTGTACCGGCGGATGGACCTGAGGGCGTGGAACGTGTTCGCCAGGTTCTTGAAAGGGATGGAGCGATCTTGGTCGGGCATCGCGGAAAACTCGCAAGGCGCGTCCCCGAACTCTTCGTGCCCCACGGCATTCTCCGGGCACACCGCGATGCAATGTCCGCACCAGAAGCAAAGGCCCATCGGGTCGTAATACTCGGCCTTTTTCGTTTCCCTGTTTATCCTGAAGAACCCGCATTCTTGCACGCACTTCCGGCATCCCGTGCACTTTTGCTGGTCGACTCCTGTTATCCTTGGCATGGAATATTTCCCCCGGATCTCTCGATACGACCGTATTTAAAGATAGTAACGATGTATTAGAGACCCATGACGATTTCTAACGTCACGGCCTCGCCCATGCGCATGACCAAGCACTTGAACCGTTTCCCAAGGGAGGAAGGCAATAGCTGCACGGTTGCAGGATGGAGTGTGATCGAAGTAGCGGGGCTTGGTAGCTGGATCGTGACCGCGTTGTCGATGCGTGGCTCGAGCGTGATGGTAAAGTGGTTTTGCTCGACGTCCCAATCGATCGATACAATGACACCAGCGCGCGTGGCAACGCCGTGCACGTGACCACGTCGCCACTTGGCGGGGAGCGCGGGCAAGATCGAGATCTCGTGCTCCCGCGAGAACACGAGCATTTCGATCACCCCGGCGACGAGCCCGAAGTTCGCATCTATCTGGAAGATCTTGTCAATGAAAGGAGAAAGCCCTCGTGTTGGATTATTTAAGAGAGACTCTACCTGATGTTCACTTCGATGGAATACACAGCAACAAAAAAAATGGATAATGGATTTTTCGTGTTTAAATGGCTAAGAAGGCTGGAACACGCCTCCAAAAACGAGCCACGCGAGTAACGTTTTCGCCACGAGCGACAATATCTGGTACGCTCGCTCGCAGAAAGCGTAGTCCTTGAACTTCCCCCATCTCTTGTAATAGAAGAGCATTACCAGGGCAAAGCAATTGAACAATGCCAGTTCAACGATGTATATAACGTACACGAACGTGGGCGGGGTCCCGTTGGCTCCCAGGAAGTATCCGGTGATGACAATCCAAGGTATGGCGCCGGCAATCACGCCGAGCAAGTACGCGGTCCAATCCGTCTTCTTGGTCGTCTGGTTATGCTTCTCCATGAGCAAGCCGAGCATGTTCATGAGGAAATTACTCGCGAACAGCGCGAACAGCGTCCACACGTCGACGACCGAGAAAAACATGGCGATGAGCACGATCATGACCGAGCTGCTGAACGCGTACTCGAACCATCGGATGGGGTTGTAATTCCGTTGCAAGTTCGCGATGTATTTCTTGTTCAGCGGCCACGCCAGCAGGAAGTGGGCGATGGCTGACATGAGCAAGAAGGCACCGACGAGCGCGCCCAGCGCCCCAAACTCATAAACGACTTGTGAAACAGGCGCAACTGGATACACTGTGAAGTCAGAATAGAAGGTGTACAATTCTACCGTGAAATCCCGGATCTTCCCAACGAGGCTTCCAAGGAGGACCATCAAAACACCTTGTGCAAGGTGGAGGACGAACATGAACTTGTTGTATCTTGTGAGGTATTGCGGCGTGATCGGGGATGTCCATCCTTCGATCGAGCCACGTGTGTGGTCGGACATAGTTGATATTGGCTACAACCTACTACTTTAGAACATCGCCTTTTGTGCATAAGAGAATCCGTCGTTTTTTTTTATCGGATCGCCAGGACGGGAATAGGCGGGTGGAGAGCTGTGCTGAGAGCCGTGCGGGTCATAACGTGGTTTAAAATCGTATTTACGCCTTTCTCAGAATTCTCAATACAACGAACGAGGAGGGGATCACTTGTTCAAGGAAAATAAGAAAAGCCTCAAGAACCTCGTTTCGGAGAAGGAGCCTCGCGACATCGCCTTCGTGACATTCAATATCCAGATACGGCGCGCAACGTAGGCGGGCCATGGATCATCCTTGGATATCTGGATGCTGACCGGTATCCCGGCAAGGCCGTCTCCGCGGCTCGTGGCACGGGAGCACGCCATCAAGGCCTCTTCCAAGCGCCCGTGATCGGCCTGGACCAGGCCGCGGCGGCGCGGGTGATGATTCGCCAGCTGCCACCCCGCTCACGTGGCTCGATCGCGATCAATGGCTCCACCACGTCGTGACCCTTGGTGACCAGGCATTCGATGACTTGGATCCTCCTTCGTTTTTGATAGCGTCAAATTAATATTTATCCGCGATAGCCTATCCCCACTCCTCGGCGGGTGAACTGCGGGCAGATATGCGTTTCTTGCACCGAGCCTGCGTTCTTACCGAAGATAGCGATGTAATCGTCCTTCGTTCGGACGGCGAGATACTCGGCTTTACAATCCCGGAAGCAATACATCGAGCCGAAGAGGCCCTGACCTCCGTAAAAATAATCTGAGTAGGCACACCCGAAGCAATTCAAGAAATGATGTCCAGCAGGCAATTGATTCTTTAGATTCAAGAGCTCGAACTCGAATAGACCCCCGGTTCCAGACGAGCTAAAGGACCATTCGCCATATGAAAGTGTGAGCGTCAAAACCTCCAGGTCGATCCCCCCATTCGGAGCCGGCTTTCCAAGACGCAGACCCACGTGCAACGCGCCGAGATAGCGCTCCGGGGGGATTACACCGACAACTTGTGGTACCTCGCACGTTATCGTGCAGTCACATAGTTCGTCCTTGTTCAAAACAAAGTGTCCATAATATGGCATGGACGCATCTTCTACCGGACTCAAGCTATCAAAATCAGGTCCAGCAAACCGAACGCCTCGTATCTCGACTTCGAGCTCCTCGCCGTCGTTGAATATGATGACGTTCTCTGTGCCGCGACCATCCGTGTAAGTACCTGGATATGCATGCCAAGCAGATTTCATATGCCTTCTCCAGCTAGATGCAATTATTGTTCATCACGACCGCGTGCCAAACACCGTGACGATCTCGATCTCCACGGCCTTGCCGGCACGTAAGGAAACGATCTTGAACTCCTTTCCGAGGGATGATGACGATACCTGGGTAGATTCCGGGAACGCGGAGAATGACGCGACGGGACCGGGCACCTGGATCGTCATGTTTGTGTCGAGCTTAGGTGAAAGTTCGATACGTAGATGCTTGATCCCGACGTCCCACTCGACCGACACGACGACGCCGGCCCTCGTTGCTACGCCGCTGATGTAACCCCTCTTCCACTTTTTTGGGAGCGCGGGCAGGATTGAAATCTCGTTTTCTCGCGAGAACACGAGCATCTCGAGCACCCCGGCGACAAGCCCGAAGTTCGCGTCGATCTGGAAGATCTTGTCGATGAAGTTCCAGTAAAGCGTGATGCCCATGTGCCGCCAGTCGTTGTGATACGTGAACAAGTTCGGGCCGACGCACGACCGTGCGAGCGTCTCGATGCAACCCAGCGCGTGGTCGCCGTCGTGCAGCCGCGCCCAGATGTTGCTCATGTGCGCGAGCGACCAGCCCGACTGCGACTCCTGGCCGATGACGAGCCGCTTCTCCACCGCCACCCTGCACGCTGCGTACAACCGGGGGTCGCCCTCCCGCGTGATCTCCAGCCCGGGGAACAAGGGATAGACGTGCGACAGGTGCCGGTGGTGGTAGTTGTCCGGCAAACGTGGATCGATCCATTCCTTGATGGCGCCGTCCGCGTTGACCTCGTAGGCGGGGAGCTTAGCGATGAGGGCATTCCACCTGGCGACGCCGTCGGCCTCGATCCCGAGCCGCTCGCAGCCGGCGACCAGCGTGGACAGCACCTCCCGCGCGACGGCGACGTCCATCGTCGCGTTCACCGTGGCGAGGCTCGCGCCCTTGACCGAAGGGACGTTCTCCGGCGACAGCGACGGGCTGAACACGACCTTGCCGCCCGGGCCCTCGACGAGGAAGTCCTCGTAGAACGCGGCGACCTCACGGAGGTACGGGATGGCCCTATCGCGCAGGAACGCGTCGTCGCGCGTGAACCGCCAGAAGTCGTAGAACAGCTGCCCCAGCCAGCCCGCGCCTGACACCCAGTTCAGCCACGGGCCGCCGTAGAGCGATGCCACCCCCTTCATGGTCTGGGCGATGGGCGCGAAGATACCGCGGCAGCCGTACAGCACGCGGGCGTTGCGCCGGCACTCGGGCAGGCAAGCCTCGTAGAAGTCGAAGTAGGGGAGCGTTGTTTCGGCCAGGTTGCCGGGCAACGCGGCCCAGTAGTTCATCTGGACGTTCTCGTCGTTGTGGTAGTCCGAGGCCCACGGCGGGAAGTAGTAACCGTTCCACACGCCTTGCAAGTTGGCCGGCCAGCCGCCGGGCCTCGAGCTGCTGACGAGCAGGTAGCGGCCGTAGAGGAACATGCGCTCGACCAGCGCGGTCGGCACGTCGCCGTCGTACGCGTCGAGCAGCAGCTGCTCGTTCGACTTCTGCCGGTCTGCCGGGTCGGCGCCCAGGTCGATCTCCAGGCGGTCGTACAGGGCCTGGTGGAGCGCAGCGTGTTCGCGGAGGAGCACGTCGTAGGACGACCCGTCGAGATGCATACCCGCGAGCTCGCCCTCGACGCGGGGGATCGCGCTCGCGGCGGCCTCGTTGGCGAAGAGCTTGACGACGACGACCACCTCCCTGGCCCCGGCGACCTCCATCCGGCCGGCGACGGCGGAGACCCGCCCGCCGGGCGCGACGACGTGCCCGACGCCCCCGAACTGGCCGCCGCTTTTGTAGGTGCCCGTGACGTGGAACCAGCCCGGCCCCACCATGACCTCGAACGTGATCGGGACATCGTCCCAGGTGTACCGCTTGTCCTTGGAATGCGCGTTCTGCTCGACGAGGGGGCACTTCTCTGCCACGAGCTTACATCCCACGTCCCCAGAATCGCACGAGATCCGCATACAGAACAGGTCGGAGGCGCGGGACACGAAGCACCGGCGCGTGTGCCTGGCTCGCCCCTCCGTCCACGAGACCCGTGCCTCGCCCGTGGCCATGTCGAGCTCCCGCCGGTACCCCGTGAACGGCGCCGACGGCTCCATGTCGACCCGCACGTTGAACGAGGGGTGGTAGTTGTCCTTGTGCACCTGGTTGGCGTCGTATCCCTTCTCCCGGAGCATGAAGTCGAGGAACATGTCCGCGAATGACCACTCGCCGTTCGCGAGCATCTCACGCAGTTCGGGCACGGTACCGCTGATGTCCGGCGGTTCCGGCTTGTCGTGGTAGATCCAGAGGCTTTCGTGATTCAAGACGATGGTCTCGTGGCAGATGTTCCCGTAGATAAGTGCCCCTATGCTGCCGTTCCCGACGGGGGTCGCGTCCTCCCACCGCGTCGCCGGCTGGGCGTTGTGCATGGTCGCTGGCGCTTGCATGGCCGCGTCACGTCGTGGTTCCTCGTTCACTGGCAAGGCGCGTGGGGATTAATACTCGCTCGAGCGAGAGATGCAATGCCGAGAGCGAACTCACCCGCCAACCCATTGCCTCGAGCGGGCTTGACATGCGGGTTTATATCGGAAGCTGGCGAGATACATTGTGTGACGCGAACATGTTGGACTGGAGTAACCCATTGAGAGCGCTCTTCGAGGACTCGTGGAATGAGGAAATCCAGCGCTTCCGGTCGCCTTACGTGTTCCGGGGGCTGGAGGACGCCCGGTACGAGCTCGACACGACCTTACAGCGTCTCGGGGGGAACATCGCGTTCCTCGAGAACAACCTCATACGGAATTTCAAGAAATACGCCCGCAAGGACGCCGTCGAGTTTGATTCCATCTGGAACTGGATAACGCTGGCCCAGCACCACGGCTTGCCGACCCGCCTCCTGGACTGGACGTACTCGCCGCTCGTGGCGATGCATTTTGCCACGGCGAGCACGGAGAAGATGGACGTCGACGGCGCCATCTGGATGGTGAACTTCTACAAGGCCAAGCTGCTCCTCCCGGAGACCTTGAGGGAAAAGCTCATCGAGGACGGCGCGAACGTGTTCACGGTGGACATCCTCACGAAGGCCCTCGATCTGGGTCGCATCGACGAGCTGGACGTTCGGTACGCCTCCCCCTTCGTGATCTTCCTCGAACCGCCCTCGATCGACAGCCGCATCAGCAACCAGTACGGACTCTTCTCGCTCATGAATGTGGTGAGGGCCCGAATGGGTGATTGGTTGCAGCAGCACGGCGACATCCCAGGCCTCTTTCGCAAAATAGACATCCCGGCCAGCTTGAAATGGGAGATCAGGGACAAGCTGGACCAGTCGAACATCAACGAGCGTATGCTCTTCCCGGGGCTCGACGGGCTCTGTAAGTGGCTCGGGCGCCACTATAGCCAGCGGAAAGGGAGGGATGGATCCCCATGAATGGCCAGGAGCGGTTCTTCGCAGCGCTCAAGCGCGAGCGTGTCGACAAGCTGCCGTGCCACTGGCACCACCATGAGCCCGCCGGGCTCTACGCGAAGCAGTTGAAGGCCTTCCTCGACCTGGACGACAACCCCGAGCTCGAGCGGTGCTTCGAGATCAGCCCCATCGGCGACCTCACGATTACGAACTGGTACTCGCGGGGCACGTCCACGGACATGGGCATCGGGGCGGGAGGTGTCCCCTTCCCCACGGTGTACTACGACAGGAAGAAGGACTGGTTCTACACCGTCGAGGAAGCGAAGTCGCTGTCCGAGGAGGACCGGAACTTCACGATCACGATGACGGGGGGCATCAGGCAGCACGGCTACCAGCTCGGCAAGCCGGGCGAGCGGCCCGCGAAGTACTGGTGGGAGATCGGCAAGTTCTTCGACCGGGACGACGCGGTGGAGCGGTTCGAGGCGTTCTACAACGAGTTCGGGCACCCGTGGGACTTCGAATTCGACCCCGAGGCGGATCCCATAAAGAGTGCGCGGGATCGCATCAAGCAGTTCGATGCCTACGGCTTCCCGCACGCCGTCGCGGGCCACGCACCCTTCCACTTCGAGGCGATCTGGTACGGCTTCGGGGCCAGGGCCGTCGCTAGGTTCAGCCGCTCGAACCCTAGGTTCTTGCACGACGTCTGCAAGAAGTACGAGCAGGTGTGCCTCGTGACCGAGCAGATGGCGCTCGAGGCCGGCCACCAGATCATCGCGACAGGCGACGACCTCGGCCAGAAGGACCGCTCGCTTGTCTCGCCGAAGCTATACCACGAGTTCTTCTTCCCCGCGCTGAAGGCACGCTGCGACCTCGCCCACAAGCACGGCGCCGCGATCTGGATGCACTCTTGCGGCTTCATGGAGGAACTGCTCGACGAGTTCCTCGCGGCGGGGCTCGACGGCCTCCAGAGCCTCGAGGTACCGGCCGGGAACGACCTCGCCCGGATCCGCGCCAAGGTGCGCGACAGGATGTGCCTCATCGGCGGGATCGACAGCTCGCGGGTCATGACGTTCGGCACCCCCGCCGAGTGCGACGCGCACGCCAGGGAGCAGATCAAGAGGGCAACGACGCTCGACGGCGCGTCCATGGACACGGCCTACATCCCAGGCCCCGCCCACGACCTGCTCGACACGCCGCTGGCCAACGTCCAGGCCGTCATCAACGCTATCGCCAAGTACGGCAAGTGCCCATTGAAGTTGTAGTACCACGCCACGAGCTTCAAAGGAGGCCGGCCAGATCGACGAAGACGATCCCGGCGACCTGGAGCACGACGACAGCGGCGCACACGATGCCGAGCAACACGAGGCTCGCCTTGACCGGCCGGGGACGCGACGTGAACTCCGGGTCGGCAGTGCCGCGCAGCCACGACGCCGGGTACAGCATGGCGAACGGGTTCTCTTTGTGCTTGATGCCGCGGTCGACGAGGAGCACGAGCAGGAAGGGCGAGTAGAACGCCCACTCGACGAGCACCCGCGCGGCATACACGGGTGGCGTGGCGTCGATGATGCAGTCGAGGTGGAAGGACTGGTTCCACAGGGGCCAGAAGTAGACGTGCGCTGGCGACCCGACGCACGTGCCGCCGTAATAGGTGAAGACGTCGAGGAACAGGTGGCTGGACACGCCGGCGACGGCCAGAACGAGCAATTGAACGAACGACAGGCGTGCCTCGCGGAGGAACGGTGATCCCATGGCAAATACGACCCCCGTGAAGACGAACGCCAGCGCCAGCGCGCCGAGGATGGTGTGCGTCGCCTGCGCGTGCGGGATGCCGATGCTGCTGTCGATGTCGGGAAGGGTGGCCGCGATGGCGGTGAACACGGCCGGGAACGAGTCGTGCCTATACCGTTCCGCCCCCTTCCCCGGACGGAACAGCCGGGCTAGGAAGTAGCCGGTTACCAAGTGCGTGACGCCGTTCATGGTCGCCCACCAACGGCTCGCACGAGCCGGGCGAGTTGGCCGGCGAGGAGACCGTCGCCAGCCTTCCGCAGTTTTTTCACGACCCTCATCGTCTTTTGTCTCTCTTCAATCCGGGCTCGTGTCTCTCTTTCAAATCTGTGCCATCCGTGCGTTTCGTACTACCGTGCCCCGACCGGGTTGATGCGGTCAGAATGCCTGCACGAAGCCCGGCGGGTGGTACCGCTTCCCGTGCCCCGTGCGGCCGAAGCGATCCTTGAAGTACACCTGGTTCTCCAGCCCCCACGCCCGCAGCTCGCACTCGTCGCCGTCCACGTGCACGTGCGCGAAGCCAGGCTCGAGGATGCCGTACACGTAGGACGACCGAACGACCTCGTCGTTGCGCGGGCCGCCCACGACGTTCCCGCCGAGCAGGCCGTCCCGCTCGGGCACGTAGGTGCGCCCCTTCCAGAGGTACGTGGGCGGCGGGACGAGGGACGGGTCGCGCATGTCCAAGTTGGCCGTGGCGCCGTTCCCCGCGAGGACGTAATGCGTGCCGCCCCAGGGCGTGTCCCTGCCCGTCCAGTAGACTTCGAAGAGGTGGTCGTGCCCGTAGAACACGGCGTCCACCTGGTGCTCGTTGAACAGGTCGAGGTAGGCGAGCTCGTAGACGTGAAGGCTGCCCGTGTCGCCCGTCGAGTACATGGGGTGGTGCATGAAGACGAACACCCAGGAGTCCTTCCTGGCGCGCGCTGCGAGCTCGCGCTCGAGCCATTCGAGCTGCTCGTCCGACACGACGCCTTGCGTGGCTGCAGCCTGGCCCGCGTTCGTCGAGTCGAGCACGATGCAAGCGACGTTCCCGTACTGGAACGAGTAGTACGCGCCCGTCTTCCGGTCGTGGTACGGGTGCCGGAACGTGTCCAGGAACCTGGCATAGGTCTCGGGGTGGTCGGTGTCGTGGTTCCCGGTCGCGTTCATGAACGGCACCCGGGTGCACCACGGGTCGAGCTGGCAGAACAGCTCGTTCCACGCCTCGTCGACGCCCCCGTGGTAGACGGGATCCCCGCAGCTCAAGAGGAACCGCGATGCCGGGACGTTCTTCTCCATGCAGTTCAGCAACCGCCGCACGTTCCCGTCGCGGGCGTGTATGTCGCCGGCCACGCAGAAGTCGAAGGGCACCCTGGTGCCGTCGGGCGGGCCGGTCGTGAACGAGTAAACGGGCTGCTCGCCGCGCTCGGCGAGAACCACGTCCTCGGGGCGGGAGATCTTGTAGTAGTAGGTCGTGCCCGGCTCGAGGCCGTCGAGCAGGAACGAGTGGGCGCGGGACGGGCGGTCGACGATGCCCTCATCCTTCCGTTTCCCGCAAGAAATCGTTTTTCCGAACTCGACCCAGCGGCTCGTCGAGTAGAACTTGGAGCGCCACGTCACGCGCATGCACGACGACGCGGGGCCGTCGAACGACAGGTAGGGGCCCCAGCGCTGGTACCGGGCGGGTGATTCCCACGTGTAATCGAGCTTCATTGGTATTTCGGATGTCCGCTCGTGCCCTTTTGATTGTAGCTTCTTCTGCAATGAACAAGAGGATGAACATCCGTTCTAGGATCTCGATGGATGATCCATCAAGATTTCGCCTTGCGATCCGGCATCCAAGCAGGATGGCGTGTCCATGGCGACGTACGAGCACGTTGATGGAGCGAAAAAAGGCCGCTAATAGAAAACCTTAAATCTGTTTCGAAAGCCTTAAGAATATAACGATTCCGTGTACACAAAAGACCAAATTGGAGATGCGTCTTGAATAACAGCGGGGAGGCATCAAGCGAAGGCGTTATCAAGTGCCCGGAGTGCGGCAGCACGGCAATCCACATGGATCCCTCCCGCGGCGAGCGCATCTGCCAGGCATGCGGGCTAGTCGTCGAGGAGAAGTCGGTCGACTCCGGCCCCGAGTGGCGCGCCTTCAACTCGACCGAGGAGAAGAACCGCTCCCGGACGGGCAGTCCGGCGACCTTGACTGTCCACGACAAGGGCCTCTCGACCATGATCGACTGGCGCGACCGTGACGCGCACGGCAACAAGCTCGACCCGGCCATGCGCGCGAAGATCTACCGCATCAGGAAATGGCAAATCCGCACGAGGGTTCACTCGTCCATCGACCGCAACCTCGCCCACGCCATGAGCGAGCTCGACCGGCTCTCGTCGCAGCTCGTCATCCCTCGTGGGGTGAAGGAGGCGGCGGCCATGTACTACCGGAAGGCAATCGACAAGAAGCTCATCCGGGGCCGCTCGATCGAGGCCATGGTTGGGGCGTCCATATACGCGGCGTGCCGCAGCAGGAAGATCCCCCGGACGCTCGACGAGATCGCCAAGTACTCCCGGATCAAGAAGAAGGAGCTCGGCCGCTGCTACCGGCTCATCCTCCGGGAGCTCGCCATCCGGATCCCGCTCGCCTCGCCCGTCGACTTCATCACGCGTTTCGGCGCCGAGCTCCACGTCTCGGGCATCGCCCAGCGGAAGGCCATCGACATCCTCGAGAGTGCCCGCAAGGGCGGCATCACGATCGGCAAGGATCCCACTGGGCTCGCCGCCGCCGCCCTCTACATCTCCACGCTCAAGGAGGGCGAGCGCCGCACGCAGCGGGAGATCGCCGAGATCGCCCACGTCACCGAGGTCACGGTTCGCAACCGCTACAAGGAGTTGGCCGAGTACCTCAACATCAACGTGCCGCTGTGAGCGCCGATGCGTATCGGCTATTTGCCCCCCGATTCCATCTCCCGGTTCACCAAGGATGGCTTCTACGTCGTGGACGGGGGGGAGGAGGTGGAGATCAAGTACAGCGACATCGAGCGAGTCACGATCGAGACGACCGACCAGGGGCCATGGATCCCGGACTGCTTCTGGGTCATCAAGCACGCGTCCGGCCGCGAAATCGTGGTCGAGAACGGCGCCCCCGACGCCGTGGCCCTGCTCGGCGCCCTCCAGGACGCACTCCCCGGCTTCGACAACGGCGCGGTCATCAAGGCCATGTCGTCGGTCGACTACGCCTCGTTCCTCGCGTGGGAGCGGGCGAAATGAGCGGCGCCGGCAGCCCCCGCCCGCGCGGGCCGGGCGGTCACGAGCAGATCTCGACGTAGTCCTTGAGCAGCCGCTGGACGGATTCCGCGTCGGCGGACTTCCCCGCCTTCTCGAGGAGCCTCAGCAAGTCGGTGAGGGCCTCCTTCGCCTGCTCGAACGGCACCCCGGAGTCCCCCCGCCAGAGCAGCGACGCGATGAAGTGCTGGCTCCGCGAGACGACGAACGTGCCGTTCTCCTTGCTCTCGAACGAGATCGTGGTCATCTGGTCGTCGTCAGCGAGCTTCATGCTGCTGAACTGGGTGACCGCGACGAGGAAGCCGCCTTCCAGGGCCTTCCGCGAGACCTCATCGACCGTGTCGAGCGGGTCGATGATCGGGACGCCGCCCTGGTCGTATATCGTGACGGTCTTGAGCAAACGGGCGAGGCCGGGGCCACCGGCCCGCTGCCCGGCCCGCTTCAGGCGGTCGATGAATCCCACTGCCGTGTCACCACCGGGCGCCTCCGGGCGGACGCGCCTGGCACACGGTTACGGAGCGATCCGCACTTTAAGCCATTGCGCTTTTCGCACCCGTCCTGCCGTCCCCCCGATTCCGGGGAGGGAGCCCCCCTTAGGAGACACGGGAGTTGGTTGTTATCGCCGGCAATCGGAGCTTTTAATTGATCCCAAGGATGGCACGACCTATCACCCGTACGTGATGGACCATGGCCGTGGACGCGTCGGAAACCTTCAGGGTCTTGCTGTTCTCCACCCTCGCCGCGATCGCCGCCATCCCCGCGACTTACTTGGCCTACCGGGCCATACGAACCAGGTGGCACGTGCTCGTCCACATGGGCCTCGCGCTCTACTTCTTCGCGGTAACGATGATCGCTTCATACGTCATCGACACCCCGGATGCCATCCGGGCCTTGATCTCGCTCGATTACCCGCTGTTCTTAACGTGGTTCGTAAGGCAGGTCTACACGCGGACGCCGACCTCGAGGCGCCAATCGACGGTCGTCTTCAGCGCCGTCATGGGCCTCAAGGTGTTGCACGGGGCCAACGTCCTCCTTTTCGGCGTATCGTTTCCGGCAAGGAACCCGGTTCCCGGGCCTGCTCTCCCGGCGTTCGTGTTACATGCGATCGTATGCGCATCCATGATGGCGCTGTCGTTCGCTTGGTATGCCATTAACGGGTACAAGGCATACCACGAGGCGCTACTGAGGCAGGCACCCAAGTGGGTGATCAACCGCAATAAATTCGTCGTGTACAGCGCCATCTCGTATATATTCGTCCCGATCTCGTGGTTCTTGTTTCCTTACGACGAGGCTGGGTTCTCGAGCCCGCTGTACTCCATCCCGTCGGCGGTCGCACTGCTCCTGGCAATCGCATTCGTCACGCTGACCTTCCTCGGCTGGGTCGCCCCGGAATGGTTCAAGCGGGCACTCGACAAGGATTACGCCAGGCCAACAGAATTGACCAGCCGGATGGATGGAAAGAAGGAAAATGGACAAGTTACCATGCAAACCGCCCAGCATTTCACGTCCAGCGAGATCATCGGCATCGTGGACTACATCGGCCAGTACGTGGCAGACGTCACCAAGCAGTCGCCCGGGGCCATGAAGGGCTTGCTCTTGCTCGCGCTCGAGACGCAACTGCACGTTGATGCGGTGTTCCACGCGTCATTCAACGAGATCGAGAGCGTGGTCAAAGGGAGCTTCAAGAGCCTGCTCGTGCAGAGCGCGGTCGAGGATCCGGAGGCCATCGTATCCAAGATCGTCGATTTCCTGGCAAATAACAAAGCAAACCTCTTGATGTACGTCACTTGAACGGCTTGGATCAAACGGGCAGGCCTGTTGCCGTCCTGGAGCCTAGATGATGGTCTCCAGCGTGAACGTGATCCTGCCTAGCCGCTCCTGCAGCTGCTGGTAGGAGCCCGCGACCGCGTACAGGAGCAAGTAGAACGTCTCCTCGCCGGACTCGACCCGCCGGATCATGATCGAGTGATCCTCGACCTCGACGATGGCCGACTGGTGCTCGTCCATCTTGTTGTGTTCGATCGTGTGCTGCCAATCGAGCAGCAGGATGACCGAACGCGCGGCGACGTTGACGATCGCTTCCATGTCCTCGCCGGGGAGCTGCCGCAGGGTCTTGGCGAGGACGGTGCCCTTCTGGTCGAGCAGCAGGGCGATGCCGATCATCTCGTTCTCGGCGACGAGCTTGTCGATGTACCGCTGCATGCTCTCGATGCGGGGGACGACCGACATCCAGACCTTGCTGAACGCTGCGAAGGTGCCCCACTCGTCCTTGACCGACGTGCGGGAGGCGTCCTCGAGCTCGAGGCCGTGCTCCTTGGCGATGTCCGCGAACTTTTCCTTGAGGGCGTCGCACTCGAGCTGCGTGCGGGTCTTCACGTCCTTGTAATCCTCCAAGTATGGCCCGTCGAACTTGTGGAGGAACACGTAGAGCTTCGGCGAGATCTTGAGCTGGTTGGCGCTCGCCAGCGCCTTGCCGAAGTAGTCCAGCGCGAGGTCGTACCGGTCGCGGTCCTGCAGGTCGACCACGTAGATCAGCACGTCCGTGCCCTCGAAGAACTGGAGGCCTCCCTTCTCGATGTACTTCCTCCGGTACTTCTGCTGCCCCCCGAGGTCGTGGATCAGCACCTGCTGGCCGAGGATCACGATGTCCGACCTGTCGACGCTCTTCGTGGGGACGGTCGTCAACGCGTCGGTCATCTTCTTCACGACGATGTTCACGATGCTCGATTTCCCCGCGTTGTCGAGGCCGACGAGTAACAGCTTTTTCGGCCTGCTTTCCCCCTTCTGCTCGCTGCCGGACATGGTGATACAAATCCCGAACTGGGCGTTTCTTGATGTAGTAGTATTCCACCTACGCCTTGAAAATCTTGGCCCTTATCGATGGGAGGGAGGTAGCGACCTTCGTGGTAAATGGCATTGGTTATTTATCGCAGCAAGCGGATCTAGCTTGCGGAGAATGATGCTGTCGCCCCAAATCCGAGGCCCAAATGGGGGGCCTTTGACGACCCCAGCGACGAGTTGACTCCGCTTTGGCTTGTCGAACGAATCTTGACCTGGTGTCGCCGCCATGACCGCTCGGTTCAACATCGGCACGTCCGGCTGGTCGTACGACGAGTGGGCGGGGCCCGTGTACCCGGCAAGCATCAAGGCAGCCAAGCAGTTCGATTTCTACTCGCGGCTATTCGGCACGGTCGAGATCAACTCGTCGTTCTACAACATCCCAGGGGACGCGGCCGTGCGGAGCTGGGCGAAGAGGGCGCCAGAGGGCTTCACGTTCGCGGCGAAGATCTACAAGGGCATCACGCACGAGGCCAAGCTCGATCCACGCAAGGCCGGCGACGTGCTCGCCGTGTACATGAGGCGCTTCCAGCCGCTCGACGCCGTGATCCACTCCTACTTGCTCCAGCTCCCGCCGTCGTTCTCCAAGGACGTCCCGCAGCACCTCGCCGACCTGGGCAAGTTCCTCGCCTCGTGGGGGCGGGACTGGCCGCCAGACAAGCTCGTCGTCGAGTTCCGCCACCGGTCGTGGTTCAACGACGACACGCACCGGCTCCTCAAGCAGCACGGGGCGACCTACTGCGTCGTGGTCGAGCCGGGGCTGCCGCAGGACCAGGTCGTCACCCACCCGAAGAAGAGCTACGTGCGGTTCCACGGCTTCGGCAAGGATCCCATGTTCAACTACAACTTCACGCCCGGGGAGCTCGAGGAATGGTCGGGTAGGCTTAAAACGCTCGCGGGCAAGGTCGACGGCGACGTGCACGTCTACTTCAACAACCACTTCAGCGGGTACGCCGTGCAGAACGCCCAGACGCTTATGGACTTCCTCGACGTGCCACACCCCGACCTGGCCAAGCTCCAGCGCCAGTTCTCCCCGCGGAAGGGCCAGACTGCCCTCGACGCGTTCGCGCCGGGAGAGGAGAACGGCTAGGCAGTCCCGCCGGCATTGCGGGGGCGCGGGGAACGGCGTCCTCATCCCTCGCCCTTGCCCGCCTTGCGAGCCCCGTGCCGCGTGGCGACCGCGACGCCCCGCTTGAGGTGGCGCATGTCGCGGCCCGAGACGACTGCCTTGCCGACCGCGAGCACCTCCCGCTTGCCGTCGCACACGTAGAGCTCCTGGGAGGGCCGGATGGAGGCCAGCGGATCCACGACGTGCTTGGCGAACACGTTCTTCCCGTCCTTGACGAACTCGGCGACCTCGTCGAGCACCACGATGCCGTTGACCATCGCGTCCCCCTCGAGGCCGTTGAGAACCCTGGCACCCGCGACGGACAGGCTGAAGAACCCCTCCTCGGGGCGTAGCACGAGCACCAGCTCGCCGTCCAGGTACACGAAGCGGATCTTGCCCGTGTTCTTCGACCGCTCGACGCCGATCCTCGGTCGGTTGTCGTGCAAGAACGCGGCGAAATGCTTGCCGAACTGCAAGGCGGCGATCGCCTCCAGCACGCGCGCGTCGACGGGCGAGACGGCTTCCACGGGCATGACGGCACCTGGCAAGGCACTGCTAATGTGGATAGGCACGGACAAAAAAAAAAGGTTGTGAGCCGCGGTCGCGGGGCTACTCGGAGCGCTCGTCGACCTTGGTGGCTTGCGACTCGCGCAGCTTCTTGAAGTAGTCGAAGTCCTTGGCCGACAGGAGCACTTCCTTCTCCTTGATGTTGCGCTTGAGCTCGTCGACAGCCCCCTTGAGAGCGGCCTTCTCGTCCTCGCTGGCCTTCAGCTGCGCGTCCCGCTTGGCGACGGCCTCCTTCTCATCCTTGAGCTGCGATGCCAGCTTGGCTTTCTCGCCCTCCAGTCCGGAGATGACGTTGGTCAGGTCGCTGATCTTGCTCTCGAGATCGGCGCGTATCCCGTCCTTCTCCGAGTAGAGCTGCTTGATCTCCTTGTCCTTGATGTCGCCCGTGGCGAGCAAGGCGGCCTTGATGCCCTCGATCTCGCCCCGGAGCTCGCCGACCTTCGCCTCCTTCTCGGAGATCGTACCGAGCAGCCTCTTGACCTCGGCCTCCGCCTCCTCCTTGCGCAGCTCCGCCTCCTTGATGCGCTCCTCGCTCTTGTTGATGGTCTCGGTGAAGATCTGCTGCTCCCTCGTGAGCACCTCGGCCTCCTTCTTGATCTCGGCCTTCTCGTCCTTGAGGGCGGATATTTCCTTGTACCGGTCGAGCAGGTTGTTTTCCAGCTCCTTGACGCGGGATTTTTCCGCCGCGAGCCTCTCCTCGAGCCCCTTCTTCTCGATGGACATCTTGTCGACGGTGGCCTTGAGGTCGACGACCGCCTTCTGGTCCGACTCCATCTTCGACTTCATTTCGAGCAACAGCGTGCCAATTACCTTGAACTCCTTGTCCGGCTTGGCGATGATCTGATCCCAGTCCATGGTTTCGTGCACCTTTCGCGTGGGCAAGCCTCGGTCGCGGGCTAAGGTGTCCGCGCGGCGCCTATTTACACCGATCATTCCCACGGCACATGGGTTGCAACACTCGCCGGGTGCATATATACCCTTCGGCGGCCGAGCACGAGTCGGCGGGGAAGCGGCGGTCACTCGCGGAACGTCGCGAGCGTCCTGACCGTGGCCGGGACGCGCGGCGCGATGTCGGCCGCGATCTTGCGCAGCCACGGGCTCCTCACGACCCGGAGGGCGCCGTGGAGGAGGGCGTTCATCCGGCGCAGCGAGAACAGGGCGCGCCGCGACCTCGCGACCAGCCGGCGGATCTCCGCTTGCTCCGCGGGCGTCCTCGACACGTCGATGAGCTTCGTGAGCGTCTCCCACCGTTCGGCCTTCCGGGCGACGCCGGCGACCTCGACGTTCACGATGTCGTCGTCACGCATCCACCCGCGCGCGATCGCGTCGTCCCAGAGCTGGATGCCCGAGTAGACGTCGAGGAGGTTGATCACCGGGAGGTCTATATCCGACCGGACGGCGAAGTCGAGGGTGTGACGCATCTCGTCGAGCGTCTCGGTCGGCGCGCCGACCATGAAGAGGCCGACGATGATCTCGATGCCTGCCTTGCGCACGACGCGGATCGCCCGGTCGATCTGGTCGACGCGGGTCTTCTTGTTGTAGATGTCGAGCACGCGCTGCGAGGTGCTCTCGAAGCCGAGCCAGATGAGCCGGCAACCCGCGCCGTGCATCGCGGAGTACACGTCGACCGAGGCCTGGTCCACGCGGCCGTCGACGTGCCAGTTGATGTCGATGTGTTCTTTCTTGATGCGCTCGCAAACCTCCATGACGCGGCTTTTCTTCAGCGTGAAGTTGTCGTCGACGAAGTTCACGTCCGTGTACCCTTGGTCGGCGACGATGGCCAGTTCCGCGACGATGTTCTCCGCGCTCCTCGCACGCCAGCGCTGGCGCGCGAATCGGGTGCACGCGCAGTAGGTGCAGTTGTACGGGCACCCGCGCGAGGAGATCATGGTCGTGAACCGCGAGTGCGGGAGCTCGAACCCGCCGATCGCCCACTTGTAGTCGTGCTTGACGAGCGAGCGGTTCGGGAAAGGGATCTTGTCCAGGTCGGCCTCGAGCGGGGCGTCCGGGGCCGAGACGACGCGACGGGCGCCGTCCCGGAACGTGATGCCGGAGACGCCCCCGGGATCCTTGCCCGGGTGGCGCTCGAGCCACTGGCACAGGGCGAGGAAGGTCGACTCGCCCTCCCCCCGCACGCAGAAGTCCACGTAATCGCCGTACTTCCGGACGATGCGCTCCGCCTCGATCGTGGCGAAGTAATGGCCGAGGACGACGACGACCCGGGGGTTCCACGCCTTGATCGCCTTGACCAGGTCCATGAGGTGCAAGAAGGGCAGCGTGAGCGCGCTCAGGCCGACCACGTCGGGCGAGACCCGCTTGAGCCAGCCAACGACCTGCTCGTGGCTCCATCCCTTCGCCGCCGCGTCGAGCACTTGCACGGGGAACCCGTGCTGCTCGAGCACCGTTCCCAGGTACACGACGCCGAGCGGGAGCCACGGGACGCTCTGGAAGAAGCTCTTCGAGTCCCACGGGCTGTTGATCAGGGCGATCTTCATGGGCGATCAGACAACGGCAGTCAGCCATCCATCTATGTTAGTATGCAGACGGATGTTTTTAATACAATTCGCGTCGGCCTCGACGTGAAAGGAGCCAACCGGAACGAGAAAAAGCAGATGGTAGTGGAAGGAGTGACGAAGACCGGGGCGGTGACCGCTCACGAGAACATCGTCGTGGTGGACGAATTCTTGAACTGCTGGTTCAGGACCTTGTTGACCGCCTTCTCGAAGTCCTTGTACGTGACCGTGTCCCGCAGGTCCCGCAGCGCGAACATGCCCGCCTCCGTGCAGATCGCCTTGATGTCGGCGCCGGTCGTCTTGTCGGCGAGCTGGACGAGCTTGGGAACCTTCGCCTTCACGTCGGGCTCGGCGTGCATGCCGCGCATGTGGATCTGGAAGATCTCCTTGCGGTCGTCCAGCGTGGGCTCGCCGAACTCGATGAGGCGATCGAACCTGCCGGGGCGCAGCAGCGCGGGGTCGAGGATGTCGGGTCTATTTGTCGCCGCCATGATGCGGATGTTGCCGCGGGGCGAGAAGCCGTCCAGCTCGGAGAGCAACTGCATGAGCGTGCGTTGCACCTCTCGGTCGCCGGACGTGGCTACTTCGAGGCGCCGGCTGCCGATCGCGTCGAGCTCGTCGATGAAGATGATCGCCTGGTCCTTCTCCTTGGCCATCGCGAAGATCTCGCGCACGAGCCGGGCGCCCTCGCCGATGAACTTCTGCACGAGCTCCGAGCTGATGATCTTGATGAAGCACGCCTGGGTCTCGTGGGCCACGGCCCTCGCGAGCAGCGTCTTGCCCGTGCCGGGCGGCCCGTACAGGAGCACGCCCTTGGGCGGCGTGATGCCGACCTTCTCGAAGAGCTCGGGGTTCGTGAGGGGCAGCTCCACGGTCTCCCGGATCTCGCGGATCTGCTCCTGCAGGCCGCCGATGTCCTGGTAGCTCACGTCGGGCTGCTCCTCGATCTCCATGCCGCGCACGAAGGGATCCTTGGAGCTCGGCAGGGTCTCGACGACCGCCATGGTCCGCTGGTTGAGCGCCACGCGGCAGCCGGGCTTGAGCTCGTCCTTCGTGAGCTTGGAACTCGAGTTGACCACGAACTGCGGGCCCGCGCTCGACTTCACGATGAGCCGGCCGTCGTCGAGCGTCTCGATGAGCGACGCGCTGATGAGGGGGGGCTGGCGCAAGCGGTCGAGCTCGTTCCTGAGGCTGTGCAGCTCGCGCTCGAGCCGCATCCGCTCCGCGTCGAGCAATTGCTTCTCGGTCTCGAGCGCTCGCAACCGCCGCTCGAGATGGCGCGTGTAGGTGACGAGATACGAGCCATCTTGCTCGGTGTCGCCTTCCTCGCCCTTCTTTTTCTTCACGGGTGGGGGGGTCGTGGTGGACATGTCGATCTCTTCGATGCATTCGCAGTTCGGGTTGCTGGCGGCCTGGGAAAACCGTGCGACTCAAGCGATGAAGTCTTCTTGTGAATATATCAGTGTTTCTTTACTGAAATAAGACTGTTTCTACCTTTTATTCCTTATTGGTATTGAATGGGGGACGGCTAATCAAACTCGGTACCATACCGGGAATCCTTGGTGGCGCGATGCGACGTGTGACCTTTGCCCCCGCGAGACGCACGAGGTATGGGGAAGTGGGCGTGCAGAAAAGAATAAAACCCAATCGTGGTACGGTGCCATCTATGATACCAGGAGAAATCGCAAGCCCCTTCCAGCAAGGCGAGGAGTATGCGTTCCTCGCTGGGGCGGGGATCTCGATGGATCCGCCGTCCAACCTCCCATCGGCGAGGGAGATCGTGCGGGCGATCGTCGAGACGTGGGGGCCAGAGGAGGAGAGGGAGAACTTGCTCGGGATCGAGAACCTCCGGTACGAGGCCATCATGGAAACGGTCCAGCGCCTCGTCGACAAGAACCTCGTGTTTCTCGATTATTTCGAAAGGGTGACCGAACCAAACGACATCCATCTCTTCCTCGCCGAAGCAGTCGCCAAGTGCCACCCGGTGATCACGACCAACTTCGACTACTTGATCGAGTTCGCGTTAAAACGCACGCGCGGTGCTGATTGGGACAAGCTCGATTTCCTGCTGTCCAAGGAGGATTACGCGGCGTACACCCGCCAGCTCGACTCCGGCGTCACGCGAGATGGACGGCCACGGTATTGCAAGGTTCATGGGTCTCGCAAGAACATGTTCACCGGCCTGGAGACCCCGGAGACCCTGGTCACCACGCTCGCCTCCCTGGGTAGGGACAGGCAGGGCGATACCTTCGCGATCGAGCCCTTCAAGAAACCGGCCTTCATCGACATGGTGAAGGGTCGAACGCTCGTCGTGCTCGGGTATTCGGGTTCGGATGACTTCGATATTGGTCCGCTGCTCGGTGAATTGACTAGCTTGAAAAAACTGGTGTGGGTCGAGCACGCCCCCGATGCAAGCGAGCCGGACATCACCCGGGTGGAACCGGGAAAGGATCGCGCGGGTGCTGGAAAACCCATCACCCTGCTCGCAGCGATCGCGGCAAAAGCGAGCACGCCCGTGTATCTCGTCAAGGTTAGCACGGCAGCTTTCACGAGGTCGTTCCTATTCCCTGCCGTGATCGGAAAGATGCCCCAGCCCTCCAAACAAACGCATGGTGAAGTGAGGGATCGTGCGTCGAACCTCCGGCTGTTCGAGCAGCACGTGAAGGACTTTTACAAGGGCTTTCCCCGCATCGGCCAGTACGCGATCGCGACTGACGTGTACCGGGCTGCCGCGAGATATGATGATGTGATACGGGTCACGGCCGCCGGTATCCGCGCGTGCAGCCAAGCCCGGCGGGATGGCTCTTTTCCGGAGAGAGAGTCTTTGGACTTCGAGTCCTACTTCCTCACGATCAAGGGCATCGCTTGCCGCGTCCGGGGCGAGCTGGAAGAGGCCATGAACTGCTATTCCGCAGCGCTCGACATCGCGAGGCGCGTGGGCTCGAAGTCGTCCCAGGCGAATCTGCAGAACAACATCTCCATGGTCATGCTGTCGCGCGGGGACCTGCCCGGAGCCAAGCGCGTGCTGGAGGAGTTGCTCGCGATGGCCACCGGAAGCAGGATCGACGACCTCGTGGGAAACGTGGCGAACAACCTCGGGAAGTTGTCCGAGGAGCAAGGCAAGCACGACGATGCGATCAAGTACTACAACATCGCCCTCGACGCTTGCAGCCGGACGGGGGATCTTGCCCTGAAGGCAGTGATAACCAACAACATGGGCCTCGTCCACGAGGATCGCGGGAATAAAAACGAGGCGATGCAAGCATACAAGGATGCACTCCGCATCAACGAGCAACTCGGGGACAAGCGAGCCGTCGGAAAGCGCTTGAACAATATAGGATCGATCTTGAGCAATTCGGGAAACCCGGCGGCGTCATTGGAGTACTTCGAAAGGGCGCTGTCGATCGACAAGGAAGGACGTGATGCCGTCGGGGAATGCATCACGATCAACAACATGGGCGTCGCGATGTTTTCTTTGAAGCGATACCACGAGGCATTGACGCTGTTCACGCGATCCATCGAGCTTGCCGAGCGCCTCAACGAGACCAAGCTCGTCCTCGCGAGGAAAGCAAACATCGCGGCGATCTACCTCACCCAGGGGAAGATCGACTTGGCCATCGACACCTACAAGGAGACCCTGGCGGCAAACAGGAAGATCGGCAACGTCAAGGGAATGGCATCCGATCTCAGCAACCTGGTCTTCTTGCTGACCAAGGCGAAGCGATACGGCGAGCTCCTGCCGTTGGCGCTCGAGGCCGCCACCATGTACAAGGACATGGGTAACCGGGCCTCGCAATCGAACATGCTGGGGTACGCGGGCGAGGCCCTTGGCGCGACACGCAAGCTAGCGGATGCGGAGAGGGTGTTCAACGATGCAATGAAAATCAAGCATGAGATCAAGGATTGGGCGGGACTGGTCGAACTATTACCCAAATTTGCCGTGATATACATTTTCGCGGGCGATCTTGGAAGTGCAATTGCCGCGTGTGAGGAGGCGCTCGATATCGCCACGCACCTTGGCTTGACGGACAAGGTCACCGACCTCAACGCTTCCCTCAAGGCGCTGCGAGCAAGGATGGATGCCCAGGTGCACCAGGGCCGCGCTTCTACAGATGTCGAAAAAACACCACCTAAATTCTGATAATAAAAAAAAAACTATGGTGCATAACCGAAAAACATAAAAACATGTCTTTTCTTGATAATATTGCCAAGTAAACATTCTTATCAAAGATTTACCTGGCGACCGGAGTTGATGTATTCTCCATTTCAGCGGTAAGTTGTGCCAATCGAGGGCGGTAAGGATTGGCCGGTGGGTGATCGCGTTTCGATCACCCACCATATCTACGCTTTTTCTAATATAAACCATTCCAGCATCATGACATCGGGCGTGAGCATTCGATGCGCCGCGTTGACCCATGCAGGCGCGAACTCGGTAGGTTGGCACGATATCTCCGGGATATCGTGGATAGGATGCACGATTGTCGAGACCAACAAACATGCAGGAATGTGAATGGTGCGAACCTGCACGCTGAATCGTTCAGAGCGCCAACGGGGGATCAAGATGGCGCGGGCGTATCCATTAAGGTTCACGATCCAGTTTCGAGTCATGCCCGCTTCGGAACCTCGCGGTCGAGTCGCATTCGTTTTTAAATTGATGTCGAAGGGCATGCACCATCTTGTGCTTTATAACGGGCCTGAAATCTTGCCAGATTTCATCTTTTCTGACTTCACGCGGGAATCCTTGCAAGGTATCAAGAATTCGATAGAAGAATTTCTGGCGTCGCAGTGATTGCCAAATCGAAAATAGTGCTTGGATAGTGCACGATTCGATTACTAGGAAATTGTGAAATACTTGTATATCAAAACATATTAGTATTTCAAATCATACAAGATACACATGACCGTCGTGAAGATACAGAACAAGGATCGCCTCGACAAGCTGATCGCCCGGCTCACGATGCGCATCGGTCGGAAACCAACCCAGCAAGAGGTGGTCGACGTGAGCATCCGCATGGCCGACGAGCGATTCGATGAATTGTTGAGCAGGTTGAACCAGGTGCCGATCATCGATGATGACAAGCTCAAGAAGATCCTCGCGCTACCCGAAGAATTGAGCGGCGTTCCGTGGGACACGTCCGCTGCAAGATATGCTGGCGCGGATGACGCCGAGATCTACGGGAACTAGCGGCAACGAGGTGTGTATCTCCTGGCAATATTCTTGGATTCAGGCTTCTATCTCGGACTTATACACGGGGAAGACAAGCACCACGAGCGGGCACGGGATTGGTTGCAGCTGATGAAAGCCGGCACCTTTGGGCAGATGTATACCTCAAATTTCATCATGGCAGAAGCAGCAACGATCGTTGCATCCAGGACAAAAGGAGCACCGTTAGCACTGGAGAAAACGAGAGCACTATTCGCCGGCGACCTTCAACTTGCAACCATCATCCATGCGAGCGAGCCAGATGAAGACAACGCGTGGAACATGTTCTTGAAACTCTCGAAGTCAAGGGACATCCACTCGTCCGAAGGTGTCGTGAGTTTCGTGGATTGCACGAGCATCGTGATCTGCCAATCGCGCGATATCGAGTTCATCGCTACCTTCGACCGTCATTTCACACCATGGCTAAGATCCCCGTGACTCTAACTATATTTTTGGACAAACTTGGCAAGTTGCCAAGATTTTGCCGGGCGGGTCGTTAGAGGAAACCCGCGGGTGATCGTGACGAGTCTTCGGTGCCCGTCGACG
>JAFGBX010000203.1 GCA_016932935.1 Promethearchaeota archaeon
ATTATGACTGCGAGACTGCTTTCGCCCGGTTCGACGTCACGACCACGTCGCTCGCGGTGACGTCCATCTTCATCAACGGAACGATCCTGGACACCTTCACGATACCGGCGTGAGCCACCCGCCATCCCTTACCTTTTTTTCCCCTTGCACCCTAAATGGTTTTATGATACTCCCCGCGAAACCCATGTGCCCCGGCATGAACTGGGTCGTGCGGATCGACGAGCTGCCGTGGGACGACCCGCGGAACGCGAAGATGGATTTCGGCATCATCGTCCTTGGCAAGAACCAGGCCTTCGCCATCGACCAGGCTCTAGAGAAGGCGGTCTTGCCCCTCGACGGTGAAATCTCGCTGTCGTGGAAGGAAGGAGAAACGGGCACCGGCAGCGAGAAAAAAATAAAGCGGGCATCCATATTCGACGAGGATCCACATTGCTTGCACGCGCCGGCAGGCGTGACGGTCTCGATCACGTCGATCTCGGAACGCAGCGAGGTCGCGGTCTTCATGACCCGCAACGAGGCCCACTTCCCCCCCAAGCTCTACCTCCCGTCCGAGTGCCGCAGCGAGCTGCGCGGGAAGGGGAGCATGCGGGAGACGTCCACCAGGGTGGTTCGCACCATCTTCGACATCGAGAACGCGCCGCACGCGAAGCTCGTGCTCGGCGAGGTGATCAACTACCCCGGGAAGTGGTCCAGTTACAGCCCGCACCGGCACCCCCAGCCGGAGATATACCACTACCGGTTCCTCCCGGAGAACGGCTTCGGGGCGTGCTTCCTGGGCGACGACGTCGTGAAGGTCGGACACGGCGACACGGTGAAGATCCTCGGCGTGACGCACCCCCAGACCTCCGCACCCGGCTACGCGATGTTCTACATCTGGGCGATACGGCACCTCGACGGGAACCCGTACGGGTCGAAGTTCGGGACTCCGATCTTCGATCCCGAACACGTTTGGGTCATGAAAGCGGAAAACGAGAAAAAGATTTGGCCCCAAACAGAAGGGTGAGATTGCAATGCCTCCACACGAAAAGACCATTCGCTTGACCATGGCGCAGGCGCTCGTGAAGTTCCTGGGCCAGCAGTACATCGAGATCGACGGCACGAAGCACAAATTCGTGAGGGGCGTGCTCGGCATCTTCGGGCACGGCCAGGTCACGGGACTCGGGCAAGCCCTCGAACAGCTCCACGACGTCGTGAAGTATCACCGGATCCAGAACGAGCAAGGCGGGGCGCTGCTCGCGGCGGGGGCGGCAAAGCACCTCAACCGCCTCGGGTGCTTCGCCGTTACGTCCTCGATCGGCCCCGGCACGACCAACCTCGTGACCGCGGCGGCGTGTGCGACGACGAACCACGTTCCCTTGCTCTTGTTGACCGGCGACGTCTTCGTCGACCGGCAGCCAGACCCCGTCCTCCAGCAGGTCGAGCACCCGCACGACTTGAACGTCCAGGCGAGCGATGCACTACGTCCCGTCTGCCGGTACTGGGATCGCATCGTGAACCCGCAGGCCCTCATGACCAGCGCGATCAACGCCATGCGCGTGCTCACCGATCCGGTCGACACGGGCGCCGCGTGCATCGCCCTCCCACAGGACATCCAGGATGTCGCTTACGACTATCCCGAGGAGTTCTTCAAGGAACGCGTCCACATCATCGACCGGCGTCCCATCTCCAAGGCATCGCTCGAGGCAGCCGTCCAGACGATCCGCACCAAGAAGCGCCCCATGATCATCGCCGGGGGCGGGATCCACTACTCCCTCGCCACGAAGGCCCTCAAGTCGCTCGTCGAGCGGACGGGCATCCCCGTCGGCTTCACCACCGCGGGCAACAGCGCCCTGCGCTGGGACCACCCCCAGAACCTCGGCGGGACGGGCGTGATGGGGACATCGGCTGCCAACGCCATCGCCAAATCGGCAGACCTGATCGTCGCCATCGGCACGCGGCTCATGGACTTCACGACCGTGTCGAAGGCAGCGTTCCAGGCACCAGGCGTCGAGATCCTGGCGATCAACGTCTCTAACTTCGACGCCTACAAGATGGATGCGATCCACGTCCTCGCCGACGCGCGGGAGGCGATCGACGCGATCAACAAGGAACTGACGACCGCCGAATACCGCGTCGACGCCGCCTACGAGGCCGAGTACAACACGTTGAAGCAAGCCTGGGACAAGGAGGTCGACCGCCTGCGGGCGCTCAAGCCGGAGGCCGGCGAGGCCCACTTGCCGCAGCCTGCTACCATCGGCGTGCTCAACGACTTCGTGGGCGAGGACGACGTCGTGGTCAACGCCGCGGGCAGCATGCCCGGGGATCTCCTCCGCACGTGGCGGTGCAAGGGGCCGAAGACGTTCCACGTCGAATACGCGTACTCGACCATGGGCTACGAGATCGCCGCGGGGCTCGGCATCAAGCTCGTCGACCCGGATCGCGACGTCTACGTGATACAAGGCGACGGCGGGTACCTCATGATGCACACGGAGATCGTCACGAGCCTCATGGAGCACAAGAAGCTCGTGATCCTGCTGTTCGACAGCGAGGGCTTCAACAGCATCAACGGCCTCGCTACCGGGCACGGCTCAGAGGGCTTCGGCAAGGGGTCGAAAGGTTTCGGGAACGAGCTGCGCGACCGGGATCCCGAGACGGACAAGCTCGTCGGGCCGATCCACTTGATCGACTACGCCGCCAGCGCCCGCGCGTACGGCGCCGCCGCGTACTCGGTCAAGTCCCTCGAGGAGCTCAAGGACGCCCTCCAGAAGGCGAGGAACGAGGAAAAGACCACGCTCATCCACTTGAAGATCAAGGAATTCTCGCAATCGCCCAACTACGAGTCCTGGTGGCGGGTCGGCGTGGCGGAAGTGAGCACGATGCCCAAGGTCAAGGCGGCCCGCGAGAAGATGGACGCGAACATGAAGACGGTTCGCAAGTATTGATGCGTCCTTTACTTTTTCCCTTTGCTCAGCGAGGCGAACGCGGCGATCACCGCATCGTCGCCTTGGAGCGCGTTGGTTGGGCGCGGGTGGGCTGTGTCAAACGCGGCCATGGCCTCCCCGGTCTCGACCACGTTTCCCGTCTCGTCCCACGTCCCATCCTCGTTCTTGGCGCCGCCCGTCTCGAGGTGGAAGTGCCTGGCGAAGAACTCGAGGACGGGAGCGCGCTTCGACGGGCCGTAGTCGTGCTTCTCGTCGTGGAGGTGGAACTGCTCGAGCATACCCGTGGCGCCGTAGAGCCCGTAATGGTGCTGCATGAACGGGTACTCGAGCACGGGCTGGAAGCGGGTCCAATCATGGCCGACCGACACGAGCAGCTGCGGCCGGGGGGCGGCCATCGCCGCGATCTCCGCGTTGTTCGTCTTGTAGTTCTCCCCCTTGTGGATGGGCAAACCGCTCTCGCAAGTGCAGCCGCCGAAGAAGAAGGAGGAGACCATGACGACCGGTGCCGTGGCCTTGACGCGGTCGTCGACCGCCGCGAGCATGAACGTTTGTGTCCCGCCACCGGACGAGCCGCTCGCACCAACCCGGGCTGGGTCGGCGCCCGGCAGCGACAGCGCGAGGTCCAGGGCGCGGACCGAGTCCCACAGCTGCATCTGGAAGCCGCGGGGGTTCTTGTGGGACGATTGCGTCGACTCGTTCCAGCCGACCATGTCGTACGTGAGGGCGTAGGCGCCCATTCGGGCCAGCGTGGCAGCGAGCTGCTGATGGTCTGGCTTGAACCGCCCGAGCACGTGATGGCCGTGCGGGAGCAGCATAACCGGCACGCTCGGCGGGACAGGAACCGGGGAGTACAAGTTCCCCGACACGAAGAAGCCCGGGATGCTCTCGAAGAACAAGTTCTCGACCGCGTATCTCTTGTATTCCCTGCGGCCGTGGACGACGGGGTGCAAGGGCGTTTTCTCGGGCAAGGGTTGCAGCCCGGCAGTGGAGAGGATGCCTTTTCTGATTGTGGCCCTCCGCGCCTCCCAAGCGTCCCTGGTCGGTGCGAGCGCGAGCAGCTTCTTCAAGTTCTGCTCGCCGTAAGCACGAAAGCGGAAACTCAAGGCCCACTTGTAGAACTTGTCCTGGATCGTATATTCCGGGGTTTCCATATCGAGAATATAAGAAAACAAGGCTATGAGGATTTCTGATCTGATGGCTCGTGCCGCCAGTTCAACATCAAGTAAGATTATAAGTCCCAGGGGGGCATATGAGATACATGAACCGTCGCCGCGCCGCCAAGGCCGTGCTGCTTGTCGTGTTCTGCATCGGTGCCGCCGCGGGTAACGCGATCGCCTTCCTCTCACGCGGCCCTCTAGAACCGGGGCTGGACGACTCCGTGGATCTTTTCACCTCCGGGATGGCTGGATACCCTATCTTCCGTATCCCTGCGCTGGCAAGCCTTCCGGACGGCGGTCTCGTGGCGTTCTGCGAGGGGCGGTCGTCGCTAAGCGACGCGGGAGACATCGACATCGTGGCGCGGCGGTTCCTCCCCGGCCATGGCTGGGGGCCTTTGCACGTGCTCGTCGACGCGGGGACGGACACCGCTGGGAACCCGTGCCCGATATACGATGCCGTTACCAAGGCGCTCTTCCTCTTCTATTGCGTGAATAACGATCTGGTGTACATCATGAACAGCACCGATCACGGGGCATCCTGGGCATCGCCCGTTGACATCACCACGTCCGTCAAGCGTGCAGAATGGGCATGGTACGCCACGGGCCCCGGGCATGGCATCCAACTGAGCAGCGGGCGCTTGCTTGCCCCGTGCGACCACGGGTTCCCGAAAACGGGTAGGACGGCCCGAGGCTCAACGTCCCCGAACAGCCTCGTCCCGTATAACCTGTCGTCTCACGTGGTCTACAGCGACGACCATGGCGCGAGCTGGACGATCGGGCACGTGTTCGACAACGGGAACGAATGCATGGCCGTTGAAGCGGTGAACCACTCGATCTACCTTACCATGCGGGTGATGGCGAACCGGGGATTCCCGGATCATCGTCGGCTTGCCGCGTGGAGCGCCGATGGGGGGGACTCGTTCGGCCCGATCCGCAGCGTGCCGGTGCTGGTGGAGCCCCGCTGCCAAGCGTCCATCTGCCGGTACTCGACTGATGCCGTGGAAGGCACAAACCGCGTGCTGTTCTTGAACCCAGCCAGCACGGCCCGGGACCACATGACGCTGCGCGTCTCGTACGACGAGTGTATCACTTGGAGCGCGGGAAAAGTCGTCTATCGCGGTGATAGTGCCTATTCGGACATGCAAGTCAGCCCGGGGAAGGACATCCTCTTGCTGTTCGAGCGAGGCATCGGAACACCGTACGAGAAACTCACGCTCGTGAACACGACCATCACCTGGCTCGAGTCTGGTGTTTGAATCTGATGGCTCTGTTCCAGAACTTGAAGCCCATACCTTATTGAGTTCCCCGGCAAGATCCAATGTTATGAGTCACAAACCGAACGTGCTCATCTTCTTCACGGATGACCAGCGGTTCGACACGATCCACGCACTGGGAAACGACGAGATCGTCACGCCGAACATGGATCGCCTCGTGGCGATGGGCACCACGTTCACGCACGCCCACATCCCGAGCGGCACGAGCGGGGCGGTCTGCATGCCCAGCAGGGCGATGCTGTTGACCGGCCGCTCCTTGTTCCACATTCACGGTGCTGGCGAGACCATCCCGGCTAGCCACGTTATGATCGGGGCGACCCTCCGCGAGCATGGGTACGAGACCTTCGGGATCGGGAAGTGGCACAACGGCAAGGAGACCTTCAACCGTTGCTTCTCCGGCGGGGCGGAGATATTCTTCGGGGGCATGGCGGATCACTGGAACGTCCCCGCCTTCGACTACGACCCGAAGGGTGATTACGCCGGCAGTTGCAAGTACATCAAGGACCCGTTCCGCTCGAACAAGGTCGAGCTGCGGGACTACGACCACATGCACGAGGGGAAGCACTCCAGCGAGCTTCTCACCGAGGCAGCCATAAAGTGGCTCCGGGAGCACGACACGTCGGTGCCCTTCTTCATGTACCTCTCGTTCCTCGCGCCGCACGACCCGCGCACGATGCCCGAGCGCTTCTTGGAGATGTACGACGAGAACAAGATCGCGCTCCCGCCCAACTTCATGCCCAAGCACCCGTTCGACAACGGCGACCTGTATGGCCGGGACGAGAACCTCGCCCCGTGGCCGCGGACCCCGGAGGTCGTCCGGCGCCACTTGAAGGAATACTACGCCATGATCACGCATCTGGACCACCAGCTCGGCCTGGTGCTCGACCTCCTGGAATCACGGGGGGTGCTGGAGGACACGGTCATCGTCCTCGCCGGGGACAACGGGCTTGCCATCGGCCAGCACGGCCTCTTTGGAAAGCAAAGCTGCTACGAGCACAGCAACCGGGTGCCGCTGGTCTTCGCCGGGCCGGGAATACCGAAGGGCAAACGGTCGGACGCGTACGTCTACCTGTTCGACATCTACCCCACGATCTGCGAGCTGCTGGGGATCGCGGTTCCCCGCGGCGTCGACGGGCGGCCGTTGGTGTCCAGTATGAAGGATGCCGGCGAGAAGCAGCGCGAGTACATGTTCTACGCCCATCGTGGCTTCACGCATTCGGTCAAGGATCGAGAACACAAGCTCATCGAAACCGTGCTCGGCGGGAAGCACGTGAAGACCCAACTCTTCAACATCGACAAGGATCCGTGGGAGACCCAGGACTTGGCCGCGGATCCGAATCACGAAGGCACGATCCGGCGGCTTCGCGAGCAACTGGCCAGGTACCGGGACGAGTGGGACGAGCTCGACACCCCGTGGGGCTTCGAATTCTGGCGGGGGTTCGCGTGGACGTGTCCCAACCTGTGCAAGGAACCGGCCCTGTTCGCCACGAACCGGGTGGCCATCGAGGGGACGATCGTGATCGATGGCGGGGGGGTCGCGTGCTTGAAAACGCAGCTCACGCCGCAGAACCCGGACCTGTTCGACGTGCCGATCCACGAGCTGGTCGAGTTCGCCCTGGACAAGGAGGTCTTGCTTCAAGTCGCGGGCGAGGGCCAGGTGGGCGTGCTGCACGTCGATGCAAGCGGCCGGTTGGCCTTCACGAGGCACGAGGGCGGCGAGCCCGTCCCGCTGGCGTCGTTGATCCCGGCGCCGCTCGTCGGCACGCCCATCGTCCTTCAATCGTGGTCGGACGTTCCCGATGACGCCGTCGCGATGTTGGCCGGCACGGGTGCGGACGCGGCGAGGGTCAAGTGGCTTGCCATGCCGAGGGTCATCATCCGGGCCGCTCGTGGGTGAAGTCGGCCCGCTCTTCCTTCGATGGCACGGGCACTATTCGAGTCGCTGGGGGCCATTCCCCACGCCCCCTAACATGCTTTTAAACACCTACTAGGATTTAGGTGGCGAATACTTACTTGATCAACCGATGCACGATTTCTTCAACGAGATGGTAAAAAACCGACATCGGCCGAATCCCTTTGCAATCGAGAAACGAACAGCCGATTATCCGAACCATGTAGTAGCGAAATGGCCTCGTTAATCTGGTGGATGGGTTGAGTGTAATGCTTGATTCAAAGAAAATTAAACTCGGGATCGCACCGATCGCCTGGTGCAATGACGATATGCCCGAGCTGGGCGGCGAGACCACGTTCGAGCAGATCATCAAGGAGATGGCCGATGCTGGCTACCAGGGCAGCGAGGTCGGCAACAAGTACCCGAAGGATCCCGCGGTGCTCAAGAAGGCACTCGCGCCGTACAAACTGTCCATTGCATCCCAGTGGTTCAGCTCGTTCTTCACGACCAAGGAGCAGAAGGAGACCGTCGAGGCGTTCAAGAAGCACATGGCCTTCCTCAAGGCGATGGGCTCGAAGGTCGTCGTGATCTCCGAGCAAGGCAAAAGCATCCAGGGGCAGATGGACACGCCGCTGTTCGACAAGAAGCCCGTGCTCGACGAGGCGGGCTGGGGCAAGCTGGCGAAGGGGCTCGAGGCGATCGGCGCGCTCGCGGTCAAGGAAGGGATGAAGATCGTGTACCACCACCACATGGGCACGGTCGTGCAGACCGCGGCCGAGGTCGACAAGCTCATGGCCAAGACCGACCCGAAGCTCGTCTGGCTCCTGCTCGACACGGGACACATGTATTACTCCGACGGGGGGAACAGCCCGCTCGAGGTGCTCAAGAAGCACGCCAACCGCATCGCGCACGTGCACCTCAAGGACATCCGCGACCCCGTGAAGAAGAAGGTCATCGACAAGAAGATGTCCTTCCTCCAGTCGGTCAAGGAAGGGGTGTTCACGGTTCCCGGCGACGGCGCCGTCGACTTCAAGCCCATCTTCGAGGTGCTCGAGAAGGCCAAGTACGAGGGCTGGTTCGTCGTCGAGGCCGAGCAGGACCCGGCGAAGGCCAACCCGCTGGAGTACGCCAAGAAGGCCAGGGCGTACATCAAGGAAACAGCTGGATTGTAGGTATCACTCTTTCCATTCAAAGGTGAAGCACGCATGGCAGACAAGAAAATCGTCTTCGGCGTCATTGGCGCCGGTCGGATCGGGAATCTCCACACCGAAAACCTCGTGAAGAACGTTCCGGGTGCAAGAGTGAAGACGATCGCCGACGTGAAAATCGACGACAAGCTGAAGGAATGGGCGAACGATCTCGGGTTCAAGCTGGTCTCCGATGCGAACGAGATCCTCAAGGATCCCGAGATCCAAGCGGTCGCGATTTGCTCGAGCACCGACACGCACGCCAAGTACATCATCGAGGCCGCGAAGGCCGGCAAGCAGATCTTTTGCGAGAAGCCGATCGACTACGACCTCAAGCGCATCAACGAGGCCCTGGCCGCCGTGAAGCAAGCCGAGGTCAAGTTCATGGTCGGGTTCAACAGGCGGTTCGACCACAACTTCCAGCGGGTTCAAAAATCCATCGGTGCTGGCGACCTGGGCACGCCGCATATCATCAAGATCACCTCGCGGGATCCTGCGCCCCCACCCATCGAATATGTGAAGGTTTCAGGCGGCTTGTTTTTCGACATGTGTATTCATGACTTTGACATGTCAAATTTCCTCGCGGGCGATATGCCGGTGGAAGTAACTGCCAATGGTTCCGTCCTCGTCAATCCAGAAATAGGCAAGGTAGGTGACATCGATACAGCCGTGGTCGTGCTGAAATACAAGAATGGTGCCATGTGCACCATCGATAACTCTCGCCAAGCCGTCTACGGTTATGACCAGAGAATCGAAGTTTTCGGTTCCAAGGGTTGCGCGATCGCCGGGAATGATTTCCCGAATACGGTTCGTTTTTTCTCGGATAAAGATGTCTGGAACGATAAGATGCATTACTTCTTCCTGGAGCGATACATGGGCGCCTACATCGAGGAACTGAAGACTTTCATGGACTGCTTGAGGCAGAACAAGGAGCCGCCCGTTGGCGGCAAGGATGGGTTGAACGCCGTGATCCTCGCCATGGCTGCTAAAAAGTCCCTCGACGAGAACCGCCCGGTCAAGATCAGCGAAATAAAGGCATAACTACTCTTTCCCTTTGCTTTAATGGGCTTTCGGAGCCTGCCAGTGGAAGTACGCGCCGGCCGTGCCGCAGGTCGGGAAGGGCGGCGAGGAGATGTCCCGCGAGACCGGCGTGCCGAAGAACGCCAGGTCGGCGAAGTCGCAGACCGCGTTGTTCTCCAGCTCGTCGTGGAAAGTGTGGCCCCCGTCGCGCCACGTGATGCCGAGCCGCCCCGGGACGCCCAGGAACTTGTAGACCTCGAGCGCCGCTAGGTGCGTCGCCCAGTTCCCCTCCGGGTTCCCCCAATCGTAGTCCCGCGCCTCGATGCAAACGAGGTACCGAGGCGCGACGAGCGCCTTGAGGAAGTGCTGGTCGAATGGTAGGTCGGCCTCGCGCCCCGCGTAGGCAGCGAACGAGCGCTTGTACCAGTACGGGAAGTTCTCGACGGCCATGCTCTCCAGCGTCTCGCTGCCCGGGCCGTAGAGCAAGTAACTACCCACGCTGCCCGTTCCAGACTGGGTGGGGGCAGCGGCCGCGATCCGCTCGTCGTAGGCGGCGGCGAACAGCGCCACCTTCCCGGCGCGGGAGTGGCCGGTCGAGACGAGCTTGCCGGCGTCGATGGGGGGAATGGCTTGGAGGACATCGACCACGCGCATCAGGCCCCAGGCCCATATGGCTAGCGAGCCCCAATCGTAGCCCGGGTAGGCACGCTCGGCGGGCCCGGCCGTGTCGTTGTCAGCGTCGAGATCCAGATTCTCGAAGTAGCAGAATGCATATCCTCGCAAGATCGGCGTGGGCATGAACCCGTACCCGACGCGCGCGATGCACGGGAACGGCCCCGTGCCCGTCGGAACGTACAACATCATGCGGAACGAGAAGTGCGTGTCGGGCGTGGCGTTCGACGGGACGACCGTGATGTTGTACGCGAACTCGGTGCACGGGGGATCGGGCGCGACGAGGTCGCGCGTGCCCGTCACGGTGGCGTTCAACGCATCCGGCGGGGGAGGTATGTGGCCGTACTCGATGTCGGCGAGTATCTCCTTTATCTCCCCCCGCCTGGCTTCCCAGTCCGTCGCCGTGGCCACGCGCGTCCCGTTGTTGAATGCGAACGGATCCGGCAGCTCCCTGATCGACCGGAACTTGTTCGACATGGTGGCGTGTTCCGCGACGTAGAACGGGACGAGCATAATGGCGGCTACCAAGAGGCCCGCCAGCTTCCTGCGGTTCACGGTTCGGTGATGCCTCGGATGATAGGTTGGAGGGGATGGCGGCCTGGGCCGCTCGACCTGCCGCGTTCACTTAGCCAGCATTTCCTTCGCCCAGGCCTTCGCCTTCTCGACCTGCTTCTCGGTCTCCTTGTGCACCGGCTCGATGAACGTGGCATCGCCGAGGATCTCGTTGCCTTCGAGCTGCTCGCGCAGTCTATCCATCGCCTTCTTTGGATCCCCACCGCACGACAGGAAGGCGGCCACCTTCTTGCCCGCGGGCTTGTGCAGCGTCAGGAAGGTCCTGAGCGCCGGGCAGAACGACCACGCCCACACGGGGCCGCCGATGAAGAGGACGTCGTAGTCCTCCGGGTTCTTGTCGAACGCCTTCAGCTCGGGCTTCTTCCGCATGAGGACGTCCTTCCCGCCCCACAAGTACTTGGTCGACTTGCTCGCGTCGATGTCCTTGATCGGCTCGAGCCGCAGCATTTCGGCACCCGTGGCACCGGCGATCGCCTCCGCCACGAGTTTTGAACTCCCTTCAAGAGAATAGTAGACGACGAGTGTTTTCGGCATCCGACGTGCACCATACTGGTTCGTGTTCATTGAATAGGCATGCCCCGTCCAATAGATATTTGTTTCTCCTCCGGCAACGTAAGCGCGGTGATGATGACGAGCCAAGAATACAAGTCGAAACTGCACGAGATGGTCGTGAAGTTCCCTGGAACCACCGATTTTTGGAACGACTCGTGTTCCATGAAGGAACTCAAGGACGCGGTCGACCAGGGTGCCGTCGGCGCCACCTCGAACCCGGTCATAGTCGGCCAGGTCTTGAAGAAGGAGATGACAGATTGGGCAGGCCGGATAGACCAGCTCATCAAGGAGAACCCGGAGGCAACGGAAGTCGACATCACGTGGAAGGTCAACGAGGAGATGGCAGCCAAGGCGGCGAAGCTGCTCGAGCCGGCGTTCACCCATTACAAGGGGAAGAAGGGCCGCCTGTCGATCCAGACCAACCCGAAGAACTGGCGGAACACCAAGGCCCTCGTCGAGCAGGCCGTGCACTTCAACACGCTCGCGCCGAACATGCAGGTCAAGATTCCAGTCACGAAGGCCGGGGTTGCGGCCATCGAGGAGGCAACCTACCAGGGCGTGAGCATCAACGCGACCGTGTGTTTCTCCGTCCCCCAGGCGATCGCGGTTGCCGAGGCCGTCGAGCGGGGCCTCAAGCGTCGCGAGGCCGAGAAGAAGGGCGTGGCCGAGATGTCGCCCGTCTGCACGATCATGGTCGGCCGCGTCGACGACTGGCTGAAGGTCGTCGCCAACAAGGAGAACATCATCACGGATCCCAGCTACCTCGAGTGGGCCGGCGTCGCGGTTATGAAGAAGGCCTACAAGGTCTACAAGGACCGCCGCTACCGAACCCGCCTCCTCGCGGCCGCGTGCCGGAACCACTTCCACTGGTCGGAGTTCATCGGCGCCGACATGGTCATCACGATCACGGCGCAGTGGCAGAATCGGTACAACGACTCCGACGTCGAGGTCGCGTCCCGCATCTACCACCCCGTCGACCAGCGCGCGATCGACGAGCTCACCAAGAAGTTCAAGGACTTCAAGCGCGCCTACGACGAGGACGGCATGAAGGTCGAGGAGTTCGACTCGTTCGGGCCGAACGTGCGGACGCTCCGTGGCTTCATCAAGGGCTACGAGGAGCTGATGGGCATGATACGCGACCGCATGCTCCCCGACCCGGACAAGTGAATCAAGGATAAAAACAACGGGAGATTTCGCTTTCTTTCAATCCCACTCGATTTTTGTCGACCCGTGGAACCGCTCGATGATCACGTGATCCTGCGTGAAGAACCCGACGGCCTCGCGGCCCTGGGCGCGTAGAGTACCATAGAAGGACTCCTTTGCCCCCGCGAACGGGAACCACGCGAGCGGGGCGACGACGCCGATGTTGATGCCCACGTTCCCAGCCTGCACCTCGTGGCGGAAATGGCGGGCGTTCTCGCCGCTC
>JAFGBX010000204.1 GCA_016932935.1 Promethearchaeota archaeon
ACTCGGTCGTTCGGTACACGAGCGAGTTCGAAGGCTTCAACCAGAGCCCGCCCGCGTGCGAGAAGTGCGGGAAGCCGATGCACGTGCAGTGATCGACAGCCCTATCTCCTTTTTCTTTGATTCCTGTATCCCCCTCCTTCTTTATGGAAGGGGGGAGTTGGAAAGGCGATCATGCTATCCTCGGGAAGTATATACACGACTTGCCAGGACCCGTGATGATCGTGTTGTTCGCGACGAACCCCTCGGCGAAATGATCCGTGATCGGCCCGCCCGTGTTCGGGTTGATGGCGTACCGGTCGTAGTTGCTCGACTGGATCGTGACGGCGATGCGATGCCCCTTGTTGAACTTGTAAGCGGTCGCGATCAGGTCCACGTCGATCACGTACTCCTGGCCGGGAACCAGGAAGTTCTCACTCGACTTGTTGACGTGAAACCTGGTCGTGAGGGCAGAGTCGATGATGAGCATGCGCCGCCCGTCCGGGTAGACGTCGCACAGCTTGACCATGAAGTCCGTATCCGTGCAATTGCTGCTGACGTGCAGCCTCGCCTTGAGTTCGCCCTCGAACGTGATGGGATCCCGGATCACATCCGACTGGAACAAGAGGAGGTCGTCGCGGAGGATCGAGTGAGCTTCATCTACCGTCTCGACGGGTCGCTGGTCGTACGGCCCCGCCCCCTTCTCCGTGTAGCTCGGCTCGTTGTTCCCGCCCCGCGTGTAGATGGGGTCGCACGGGTCGTACAAGTAGGACAGGTTCAAACCGCCTTGTAAGGACGACTCGTTGGGCGTGATGACCTTGTTGCTACCCGCATCGACGCCGAGGTACCACGTCTCGCAGGAGTTGTTGATCGGCCAGTCAGGGGCGAACTTCCAGTAGTTCGCGCCCGCGGAAGGGTCGTCGACGTCGCCCATGAGGTAGTACGCGACGCGGTTCCCGTCCCAGCTCGCTGGTGTGCCGAGGAAGGATTCATCGAAGATCTCGGTCTCCCAGTCCAGCAGCATTCCCAGGCCGTTCGACGACGCGGGGTAGGCCAGTTCCCCCTGCCTCCCACCCATCACGGCGACGTGCGTCCACGGCCCGATGACCATCTTCTGGTGGCCGCGGGCCCGAGGGGCGCCGTGGTCGTCGAAGTTCGTGAAGCCCCGGATCGTGCCCCTGAGGAAGTGGTCGTAGAACCCGCCGACGTGGATGCCCCTGGTGGTCACGTTGCTGTAGACGTTCGGCGGCATGCCGAGAGTAATGCTCCGGGCCTCCATACCGTCGAGCATGCTCAAGTTCGCCATGTGCGCGAAGATGATGTCGATCTGCTTCCGCCAGTTGTCGTGCGCGACGCCCTCGAGCCAGTACTCGACGAGGCCCTGGTGGAACGCGCCCTCCAGGATGGCGTCCTCTATCAGGTCGGGGGTCCCGAACCAGAAGCTCTGGGCGAGCAGTCCCTCGGGGTTCATCCCCGCGTAGAGGTACTGCGTGATGCAGAGCGCCGAGGCGCCCACGGATCCCACCTTGCCGTTGCACCACGGCTGGGCGCGGATCCACGCGATCGTCTCTGGCGCGTCGGTGATGTCCTTCGTGAAGATGAGGAAGTCGCTCCCGCCCTCGCTCTCGTGCGTCCCCCTGAAGTCCTGGACGACCACGTGGTACCCCTGGGCCGTGTAGATGCTCGCGTAGAGCAGCCCGGTCTCGTTCTTCCCGTAAGGGGTCCTGACCAGGATGACGGGCGCGGGTTGCCGGCCGACCAACTGCGAGAAGTAGACGTCCGTGGCCAGGTGCGTCCCGTCCGGTTCCATCTCGAGCATGTAGTGCTCGACGGGAGGGGCGCCGCCGAGGTTTCCAGAGATGAGGATGGCCGGCATCCCGAAGCCGTACACGAGCAAGGCGATCTCGAGGGCGACCGTCACCTTGCGCCACTGGGGCTTGAGCTGCTGTGCCAGCTGCGCCCTCGTCAAGCCCACGACCGACTTGCCCTTCCAGGCCGCCAGGACTAGCGCGGTGCCGACCAGCGGCAGGCCGGTGGCGAGGATGAAGGCAACGGGATAGACCAGGGCGGAAGCCAGGAACGCCAGCGGGATCGATGCGCAGATCACCAACACATAAGCCTTGCCGCGTGCCGGGGGCGTGCCCCTTAACTTGAGAGCATAGAGGGCCGACAGCAGGAGGGAATGGGTACCAACGGCCAGCGCGACTGGGACCACGAGGGCACCGGCCAGGATGATCGTGAAGTTGTTGGCCATCACGTGGATTCGGCGCATGCGGTCGTCGACGTCAACGCCCCGCTCCTGGCCGATCCCTTGTCCTTGCTTTTCGTTGGCATGGAGGTGGTTGCGCCGGAGCTTGAGGAAGACCAGCCTCGAGCCGGCGACGATCGGGAGGTTCACCAGGCACATCCTGGCCGGGTCGAAGACGTCAACCAGCAGCAAGTACCCGTTGTCTATGAAGCTCCCGTTGGCGACGGCCAGGCCGAGCATCGGGATCGCGACGAACAGCACGAGCGCGGTGAGCAGCGCGTATTGCACGCTCGAGGGGATCCGGCGCCCGAGGTTCCACTCGTACCTCCCGAAGTAGGCGCTGGCCGGTATCTTGACGTGGCGCTTTCCCCAGTGGACATGTAGCAGCACGGAGACGACGACGGGGACGATGCCCACGAACGCGAGGTCGCCACCGACCGCGAGCAGCAGCGCCACGAGGAGCGGCGGGGCGGCCAGGTACAAGACGTCCGCAACGGGCTTGAGCCACCGCATCGGCGTGTTGCGCTTGGCGACTTCCTTCACGTATCCGACCGCGAGCAGCAGATGATGGCACGACAAACCAACCGCGATGCTCACGTGAACCATACCGAAGAGAACGGAAGCTGCCAGCCGGACGGCCATCCCAGCGAGCCCCCTCCTCTTCAAGCCGCTCTCGATGGTGTTTACACCATCGGCGGTACCGGGGTGCCTGAAGTAGTTCAAGTAGAATGCGAGTACATAGGCAGCAACCGAGGCCAACATTATGGGGAGGTTGACCGCGACCATCTGGTTCCCATCGAGGAGGATGCTGGAGATGGCTGACAGTAGGTTGTAGAGGAGGAGGTTCCAAGAGATAGCGGATATCATGTGCTCCCTCTCGGTACGAGCCCATTTAAAGCATTGGACGGCCTGGCGGGCCGCCTTGCGCGTGCGAGCTGGTCAGCGCGCCACGATCGAGGTACCGCTAGTGCTAAAAGGAAAGTAGGGATGAGAAAAATTGAAACGGGGGGATATAAACCGCGTGGAAACAAC
>JAFGBX010000205.1 GCA_016932935.1 Promethearchaeota archaeon
CGAGAAGTCGAACAGCTGGAACACCGCGATGCCGACCACGACGTTCGTGAGCGCCCCGACGATCGGGATGATCCTGCGCGTGCCGGTCTTGAGGATCGCGTCCTTGACGATGATGATCCAGTAAAACAGCCCGCCGAAGACGAGCCCACCGAACGAGGCGACCGCGGCGGGGACGTGGACAGAGAGGGTCTCGGGAAGGTTTGGGAAGGTCGCGAGGGCGAGGAGGCCGCCGAAGCTGACGAGGTTCGCGACGAGTGCCATTTTAGCAAAAAGCCTCCCCATGGGAGCGAGCCGCTTGTGCACGAACTGGAAGAAGGGGAACAAGGAGAAAGCAAGGTAGATGAACGCGGCGGAGAAGAACCAGAAGCCCGAGGGGTTCAGGACCGGGTTGCCCAGGTCGCTGATCGTGTTCGTGGTCAAGGAATAGAGGCCGGGGAAGAGCAGCCACGACACGAGGACCAGGCCGGCGAAGATGCCCCCGACGAAGGGCGACATCCTCTGGAAGAGGGTCTTCTTGGGGTACGCGCCCTCGAAGTAGCGGGACACGGTGTCCCTCACGACCGCCTCGACGCTACCGGGCAGCTCCAAGGCACGCGTGTCGAGCCAGGTCCAGAGGTTCGACCCCTTCCGGGTCGATCCGTTGAGCCAGTGCCAGAGCTGCGCGAGGCTTCGCTTCGCGTCCTTGAGGTCGATCGTGATCATCACCCGATTGCTCTAGTAAAAACCTAGGCATAAATTATTACGCAACGAAAGCAAATGTTCCTCCGCGGATCGAGTTGATCCCGGGTGGCACGTGAGAAAAACGGGTGAGGGGGCCGAGCTCCGGGCAGGTGGCTGGTTCAGACGGCTATCGTCTGCCATCTTGCCCTCCCGTCCGGTCCCGTAGCAGCCGTGCAAGCCTCTCCTCGAGCGCCCCCCGCACGCTCGGGTCGTGGAAGGCCGCGAGCTCACGCCTTGCCGCGTCGACGTAGGTGGAGCTTATCAGCGACTCCTTCTGGAGCAAGAAGTCCTCGAGCAGGTCGAGCCGCCGGGCGACCTCCGTGCTTGCTGTTGGGCTTGCCTCCATGACCCTGACGATGTCGACGAGCAAGGCGAGGAAGTCGTAGGCATAGCCGATGAGCGCCTTTGACCGTACCTTGACGGTTGGCTCGGTCGAATAGTCGATGCTCGCATAAGCCTTCAAGGCATCGTTTATGGCGCGGCTGTATCCGCCCGTGGCGGCGGCGAACTCCTGCACTAGCGTGTCGTCGGTCGTCCCCACCTCCTGGTCGTGCAGCTTCGCCGCGATGGTCGCGAAGGCGAGCTCCTTCCCGCGCAAGTCTTCGATCGCTGGCAGCATGGCAAGTCAACCGCGCGGTACCCGAATTTAGACCATACGCCCCTAGCGGATAGGAACCTAGCCCGTCGGATCGCCGATCATTTTATTAGGTCACGTTCCGAGATCCTAAGCCAGAAGGGACGGTGATCGCTCGAAAGGATCAACGAGCCATCCCGGCCGAATCGATTCGACAAACGGAGACTCGAGACAATGGTTAGATGGACGCAGATACCCAAGGTAGAGACCCCGTGGAAGAAGTACTATCCAAGTGAGACCCCGCAGCAGATCGAGTACCGGACGATCACGACGGACGAGATGCTCAAGGAATCCGCGCAGAAGTGGCCGAGCTCGGCAGCCACGTTTTTTGAAGGTGGGAAGATCACGTACGCGGAGCTCGACGGGCTCGCGACCAGGTTCGCAGCCGGCTTGCAAGGGATGGGCATCAAGCCCGGCGACGTCGTGCTCATCGACCTGCCCAACATCCCGCAGTTCGTCATCGCGTATTTCGGGATCGTCCGTGCCGGCGCCACCGCGAACCCGATCATCCCGCTGCAGAAGTACGCGGAGATCGTCCACCAGGCGAACGACTCCAAGGCGAAGATGCTCGTGATCCTCGACTCCCTCTACGAGGAGTATTTGCACGGCAAGGATCTGTCGGCCATGAAGACGGTGAAGACCATCGTGCTGAGCGGCCTCGCGGAATACCTGTCCAAGATCAAGGGCATCCTCGGCACGGCGCTCGGCAAGATCCCGCGCATGAAGGTCTGGCCGGAGAGGGCCGGTGACATCGTCTACGGCCGGTTCCAAGACATCCTCGCATCAGGCGCGGGGAAGGCGGTCACCCCGCACGGCCTCGACCCGCGCAACGCGATCGCATGCCTCATCTACACGGGCGGGACGACGGGCACCCCGAAGGGTGTCCAAATGACACATTTCAACCTCGTGAGCAACTGCTTGCAGGGGTACAACCTCGCGGTCACGCAACTCGATGGGATACGATCCTCGGAAGGAAACGGTGGTATGGTGGCCGTGTTGCCCCTTGCACACTCGTTCGGGCTCACGGTCGCAATGCACCTCGGCATCATGAACGGTTACACGCTGCTATTGTTCCCCCGGCCACCTACGAGGATATCAGACATGCTCAAGGTCGCGGCGGCGCAGAACGCGGTGTTCTGCCCCGGCGTGCCGACGCTGTGGAACAAGCTGAACCAGGATCCCGACTCGCCCAAGCACGCGGCGAAGCTCACACAGTTCAAGGGCTGCCTTTCCGGCGCCGCGGCGCTTCCGTTCGACGTGAAGGAGAAGTTCGAGAAGATGACCGGTGCCCTCATCACCGAGGGGTTCGGCATGAGCGAGACGGGCCCCATCCTCACGGCCAACCCCTTCAAGCGCCCGCGGCCGAACTCGGTAGGTGTCCCGCTCGCTGACACGTGGATCAAGATCGTCGACATCGAGAAGGGCGACAAGATCCTCGGGTCGTGCCCGCACACGGAGCCCTACTGCAAGGAGCATTGCGGGCCCGACGAGGCGAAGTACATCGGCGAGATCTGCGCTTGCGGGCCACAGGTCATGCCGGGGTATTTGAACAAGCCAGAAGAAACGGCGAGGGTTTTACGCAAGGACGCCGATGGGATCACCTGGTACTATACTTCAGACCTGGGATGCATTGATAATGAAGGATACCTCCGAATAAAGGACCGGAAGCGCGACATGATCAAATACAAGGGCCACGCCGTGTTTCCCCGCGAGGTCGAGGACCTCATGATCTCCCACCCCGCCATCAACGAGGTCGGCGTCTACGGCATGAAGTCGAACGACGTGGAGACGGGCGAGATCATCGTCGCGACGGTCTCGCTCAAGCCTGAGTACAAGGGAAAAATAACAAGCGATGAGATAATGACATGGTGCACGGAGAACCTGGCCTTCTACAAGGTGCCCCGCGAGATAAAGATCGTCGACGAGCTGCCGAAATCGTTCGTGGGCAAGGTGCTCCGCCGCGTGCTGCGCTCTGGTGAACAACAACCAGCCGCGACCGAAAAGAAAGAGTGATTTCGTCTCCATCATCAAGAGAACGCGAGCACTTTCTATACTTTGTTCTAACTAGCTTTATTCCGTCGCTCTCCTTTCCCCGATAAACACACCGGCATCATCTTCACCGGCTTCATCGCGGTCACGTTCATCTCCTGGGCTTCGTTCACGGCGATGGCCAAGGTGGCGAGTGACAAGCGGCGAAAGGCCGCCATAACCATTAGCATTGTGCTTATAATCAAAAGACATGATGCAAATCGTGCTTCACGAGACCATAACCGAGATTCTAGCCAAAAAATTCTTAGTTATCGAATATATCGAATAAAAGTCTTTGATTCAATGGTGGAGATATTAAAAAAGAATGGAATTCCGAAAGAATCGGAGACATGCTTGATTCAAATTAGATTAGCGTTAGATTTACCTTATCACTCGTACTTTTTAGGTCTATTATTTTAGGTCAAAATATCCAGCAAAAATAGAGATTGCGAACTCCCCTTCCTCAGAAATTGTAACCTTTCCCCTGGGTTTTCGTTCAATCTCGATGAAGTTTTGTCTTTCCAGTTTAATTAAAAAACTTCTGTTTAACCTATTATGGTCTTTTGGTTCTGTTTTTGACAAATGCAAATCTGGTTGTATTTTATTCAGGACGGAGATGCAATCCGACTTTGTGAGGTGTTTCACCCCTGTTTTTTCGGAGAAACGTTTCATCTCAACAAGGAAATGCACGAGTTCCTTGTCCGGGATGTCGATGTGGTAGTTTGGGAAATACATGATCTCTGGATTTGTAGGAATCTGGTTATTTTTGTAATCCTTCATGCAATAATACGGTTTTGCCCCAAATAGAAAACATGAGAGAATTCCCGCAGTGCTGATCAACTTTCCCCCTGTTGATCAGGCGAGGGCGGGTCGGGTTCGCGCCCGAACGACATGCGAGGGCGGGTCGGGTTCGCGTTCCAGCGATACGGCCTCGTCGACTTCTCGAACCACGGCCGGTCCGGCGCCTTCGTGCCGGGCACGACCACGATGACGATCACGTTCACGACCCGCGCCGCCATCTCGACCGGCGACAACATCCTGCTCCACGCGTCCAGCGGCGAGACCTGGTGCGCGTGGTTCGACACGGGCGAGGTGGTCGGGGCGACGGCCCCGACGGGCACGGCCAACGCCGACCGCTACCTGCGGGTCGCCATCGACAAGGCAGTCACCATCGGCG
>JAFGBX010000206.1 GCA_016932935.1 Promethearchaeota archaeon
CCACGTACCACGACCGGTTCGACGGTGCCGACGCGTTGATGATGAAATCGCATCCCGTGTGAATCCACGTGCGGGCACCACCCGTGGTGTTTGGTAAATCTGTGCTCCACAAGCTAGTGCCGGGTACGTCGCCAAAAGCGCTTGATGCGTTGTCCCAGAGCTGCAGCCGCGGGTTGTTCGCGGACTGGCCATTGAGAATCGTGATGGCCATGTACAAGGAGATGTTCTTGACCCGGAACCGCATATCGCCAGCGATCTGCTGGGCTAGCATCTCATTCTCAGCTCTTGTAGTTGCATTATCAATATTTTTAGAGGTCGATGATTGTACTTTAGATACATGCACCCAGTCGTCCTGGGCGACGACCTGGTTGCTCGTAACGTTCACGTCGACCTTGGTTATTGAGAACCCCGTGCGTTCGAAGGATGACAAGTCGAGTAGACTCGACCTCCCTTCGTTCGCGAAGCTGTTTTGCAGAGTGATCGAGTGGTTCTGCCCCGTGGTGTTGGTGAACGCGGAGACGAATGTCGGGCTTCCCGTCGTCCCAGAAAACGTGGTGTTGTACGTGGTAGGAAGGTCGCTCGGGATCATGCCGGTTGTGCCGCACAAATCGGTTGGATCACTCGGAATTGAAGGGAACAGCGCATCAAATCCAAGGGCCACCAGCCCCATCACAAGTACTAGGACGACTGTCCCTTTTCTGTGCATCGTGGATCTTGCGTGCATGGTCATCACACGTCGGTAAATTCGTGGAATGCAAAAACTATTAGTAATAACATGTCTCGAAAGATATATTAAGCATTTTTCAAAGCTTTTATCTCGGCTCGTATTACCGGTGATCGAATAGGGCGCGTGTTTTTCCACCCGTGCACGCGAACCGTGCCCCCTTATTGATGCGTTTCAAGCGAGCGTGTTTTCTCACATGAAAGTGTCGAACAGCATTCACCTTGTCGAGGGTCAAGGTTTTGACAGCAACATGTACGTCCTTCTGGATGACGAAAGAGGAATGACCCTTGTTGACACGGGCCATGACGGCCATCGCCGGTATCTCGTCGATTACATCAAGGAGATCGGGCAAGAGCCGGAGAACATCAAGAACGTCATCCTCACGCACGTGCACATCGACCACAGCGGTGGGCTATCCTGGCTCGTCAAAAAATACAAGCCCCTGGTCAACGTGTGCGAGATCGAGGCCTATGCCATCGAGGAGGGAGACCTGGAGCTCACGCTCGCGGGCATGTTCAAGGGCTTCATGGACGAGACCCACGTCGATCGCCAGCTGAAGCACGGGGAGACGTTCTCCTGGGGCGGGCACGACTTCGAGGTCATCGTCACGCCGGGGCACACGAAGGGGGGCATCTGCCTCTACGATAGGAAGAGCAAGGTCCTCATCTCGGGCGATACCGTATTTGCCGATGGCTCCTTCGGCCGCGTGGACTTCCCGACCGGCGACGCGGCAGAGTTACAGAAGTCACTCGACTTCCTCGCGACGCTGGACGTCGAGATCCTGCTCCCCGGACACATGAATGCTGTTATGGGCGATGCAAGCCGCCACATCAAGACGTCCGCCAAGTTCGCGCGCATGATGATATGAGCGGGCTCGATCGCGTCAAGCTTGGGTGAACTCCCGCCGGTAGATGCTGTACATGGTGTAAGAGTGCGTCCGGCCATGCGGTTTCCTGAAGACGAACCCCATCTCCTTCAGCTTGCGCAAGATGTTCCCCGCGGTGCCTTGCGTGATGCCGCAGCCGTCCGCGGCGCCCTGCGGGGTGACCTCCTCGCGGGTCGCAAGGAACCTGAGGACCTCCAGCTCGGTCGTGTTCAGGGCGTCCTTGTCGTAGGCGAGCTGGTCCTTGATCGCCTTCATCTCGCGCTCCAGATCCCTCTTCCCCTCGCGGATGGCGGATTCCGTCGACGGGCTCATGACCACCTCCCGCGTCCTGCCCGAGAGCCGGATGATGCGGTCGCCGTCGATCGACTCCCGGTTGTTGGTGAGCATGTCGATGACCGCTTCCTGGCAAGTCCGCAGTATCGCCCTGGGGTAGCCGCCGGAGACGACGTTGATCATCTCGATTGCCTCTTGGGTGAACGGGCTGATGGGCTTCTGTGACTCGGGGGTGAAGTGCTTGATACGCTCCATGATCAGCTCCTTCGTCGTCCTCACGTCCATGCGCTCGAGCGTGAACTTGAGCGTGACGCGGTCCTCGAGCGGCCGGAACATCTCGTTGAGCTTCTTCCCGAAGTTGATCAGCCCCGTGAGGAATATCTTGCAGCCCCTGGAGTCGGCGAGCGCCCGTATCCACTGGAGCGTCGTGCCCTTCTCGCTGACGATGTCAGGGGTGTCGTTCTCGTGCACGGCGAGCTCCTGGGCCTCGTCAACCAGCAACACGACGTGCTTCTTCCCACCGAGCTCCCCATCGAGCGCCTCGACGAGGTCGCCGATGCGTTCGATCCGCCTCTTGAAGTCGAACCGGCTGAATGCGGAAAGCAAGACTTCCCTGGTGAGCGGTTCCGGTATGTACACGGGGATATACCTGCTCGCATAGGCAGGATCCTTGTTCAGCTTGTAGTTCATATGCTTGAGGACTTGGGACTTCCCCGAACCATAGCCGCCCTCGATGTAGACCACGCTACCGAACGCGAGCTGCTGCATGATGGGGTTGAGTATCTTCTCCTTGCCAGCGAAGACCTCTGGGATGAGATCGAGCGAGAAAGGGAAAGATTCCCAGCCGTACTTCTTTTTGATTCTCTCCAGGTAGTCGAGCTCTGCCATGTCTCGAGGATTACCATGAAAACGGGGGATTAAATAGTTTTAGGCTTTCAAGGGCATTCAATGGCGTTTGATGGAGGTCACATCCCACAGCGTTGTCGGATGGTCGCGCAGTTTCCCCCACCCCCAAACGATTAAGGGCATGGCAACACGTGATAGAAAATGCACTCGTCAAAGAAGCACGACGTGTGATACAGATGAAGGCTGCCATCATCAAGAAGAAGCGGGTCTTGAGCGTCGAGGACATCGACAAGCCCAGGATCGCGGGCAATGAAATACTCGTCAAGGTTAAAGCATCTGGCGTGTGCGGGACTGACGTGCACGTCTACGAGGACGAGGTTCCGATCGCCAAGTTGCCCGTCATTCCTGGCCACGAGTTCAGCGGCGAGGTCGAGGCCATTGGGGGGGACGTCAAGGACGTGAAGGTCGGGGATCGCGTCGCGGTCGAGCCGAACCTGTTTTGCGGCCAGTGCCACTTCTGCAGGACGGCCAAGAAGCACTTCTGCGAGAACTGGGCCGCGGTCGGCCTCACCCGGAGTGGCGGTTTTGCCGAGTACTGCGCGGTGCCGAGGCAAGCCGTGTATAAGATTGAGGACAAGCTCGGGTTCAACGAAGCGGCCTTCTTCGAGCCGGTCGCGTGCGTCTTGCACGGCATCGAGCGCTCCCAGCTCAAGGCCGGCGACACGGCGGCCGTCATGGGCGCGGGGTCTATCGGGCTGATCTACGTGCAAGCGCTGAAGGCATTAGGTGTGAAGAACGTCATCTCGTGCGACATCGACGACAAGAAGCTCAAGATCGCGAAGGGACTTGGGGCGGACAGGGCCCTCAACACGAAGACAGATGATGTCGTCGGGATCGTGAAGGACATGACGGGCGGGCTGGGTGTCGAGTCGGTGATCGACGCCGCCGGGGCGAAGGCGACCCTTTCCATGGCCTTCAGCCTCGTCCAGAACTGCGGGAGCGTCGTCGTGTTCGGCGTCCCGACGGAACCGATGGAGATAAACATGTACGACATCTACCGCCGGGAGATCAGCGTCGTGGGCAGCTTCACCAACCCCTACACGAACGAGCAAGCCTTGAAACTGCTCGCCGCTGGCAGGATCAAGTTCGACCAGATCCTGACGCACGCGGTCTCCATCGACGGTGTGGAGGCGGCCATGATCAAGATGCGCGACAAGACCGAGACGGTGATCAAAGCACAGATCCGGTTCTAGCTTTTTCCCTCGTCGCCGGCCAATTCACGCCTTGCCCCTTTCCCTCGCGCCCTCGATATCTTCGATGTGAGGATCGAGGCAAAGGGCTTCGTATTGCACGTGATCCATTCTAGTCTAGCGGACTCATTGCCGATGCCGTTAATAATGGTTTGACACAACCGGGCGGCGACGACATGGCACAAAATAGCACCCCGCTCTCCACGGGCGAGAACACGACCGTGTTGAACTCGTGCTACGCGTACCATTTCCTCAACGACGCCATCACCTTCGTGCTGCCCACCGTCATGGTCTTGCTCTTCAAGGACTTCGGATTGAGCTGGCTGGAATCCGGCGCCGTCTTTGCCATGAACCTGCTCGCGACGATCCTGTTCCAGTTGGCTATGGGCTACTACTCGGACGTCGTGGACCAGAAGAAAATAATGCTCGCGGGCATGCTCCTGCTCGGCACGAGCACGCTGCTCATGGCGGTGGCGGCCGACTTCGCGAGCTTGCTGGTCTGCGCCATCGCGCTTGGCCTGGGCCTCGGCATCCAGCACGCGTCATCGTACTCGATCTCGGCCCGCGTCATGACCGAGAAGGTGAACCGCCAGGCGGCCTTCGGGGACTTCGGGAAGGGCACTGCCATCGTCTGCTCCACGCTGCTGCTCTTCTACCTGCCCGGCGATGTGGCATGGCGTGGCTCGTTCGTCGCGTGGGGCATCGCTACGCTCGTCGCGGCAGGGCTCGTCGCCTATAGATTGAAGGGATTCCACTTGATGCCGTCGGGGTACACGAAGGGGGATCCCGCCGCGAAGGAGACATCACCTGCGGCACGGGTTGCCAGGGGCGAGGTGCTCCGGCGGGTCGCGGCCCTCGCGGGCTTCTACGTGCTGTTCATGCTCTACAGCGCCCAGTTCCAGGTCATCTCCAACAACTTGACGACGTACATGGGCGAGTACAAGGGCTTCGACACGCGCGTCGCGCCGTTCTTCTTCGTCGTGTTCTTCGGCTTCGCGGCGGCCGGCTCGTTCTCGTCGCTGCCGCTGTCCCGCAAGTTCGACAAGAAGCGGCTCTTGATGGCGAACTACCTGGCCTACCTCGTGATGCTCGTGCTCTACGTCTCGATCGACCCCCGCGACGCGTTCACGAACGCGACCTTCCTCGCGGCGATGGCATTTTCCTCGTACACGACCTACCCGATCATCTTGCAGACGATGTCAGGGAGATCGCCGCGGGCATACCTCGGGCTCGTCTTCGGCATAACAATGGGCCTTGGTTGGGTCGGTGGCTTCGCTTCTTCCCTGATGGGGGGTTTCTTGTCTGATGTATTCACGCCCCAATCAATATTCTTCATTTCCATCGTGGCCGTCGCGAGCTCGCTGGTTCTGCTCCGGGGGATGCGCTTCGCGTGAGTTGCCCCCGTGTCCTCACCTTTATCTTGATGGCCGCGGAATTGATATCGTGCCAAGGAATACTCATGCGTGAAGTGGATGGACATCACGAAGGCTGAACGGGCCGCGATCAAGCAAGAACTGGTCAAGATCGTCGGCGACCGATGGGTTTCGGATGACGTGGAAGTATTATCTAATTACGGGCGGGATATGACGGAGAACGAGCCGAACAGACCGGACTTCGTCGTATTACCTGATACAGTCGATCACATCCAGAGGATCGTCAAGCTTGCCAATGAGAAGAAGATCCCGCTGATCCCGTACGTCGCCGGTGCCAACGTCGGGGGATTGACCATCCCGACCGATCTTGGCGGCGTGACGGTGGACATGAAGCGCATGAACCGGGTCATCGAGCTCAACAAGAAGGACAAGTACATCGTCATCGAGCCGGGCTTCACGTTCGGCCACCTCCGGCGCTTGTTCGACACGGAGATACCGGAATTCAGGTACTCGTTCCCCTTCGCACCGCCCTTCACGAGCGTGCTGACGAACGCGTTGCTCCACGGCCTCGGCAGCCTCTCGGTGCTCTACGGTTCAGCAGACCAATTCATCAACGGCCTCGAGGCAGTGTTGCCGACCGGCGAGATCGTGAACGTGGGCAACCAAGCTGTCAACAAGCAAGCCGTCTGGTACGGCAGGGCCCCGATGCCCGAGCTATGCGGTTTGTTCATCGGATTCCAGGGCACGACGGGCATCGTGACCAAGATCTCGATCCAGCTCATGGATCGGCCTCCCATCCTGCGGCACTTCGCGCTGATCCCCGAGGATCCATACGACTTCCTGGAGAACTTCGTGCACGATCTCGTGAAGCTCGGGGTCTGCGACGAGATCGGCATCGGCTACTTCCCCGCGAAGGTGGGCCGCAACATCGTGCCGGACGACATGATCGACCTCATGGGCAGGATGATGCATTACCTCCGGTTCCAGAAGAAGACGAGCTTCGTCAAGCGCATGTGGCCGCTGCTCAAGCTGATAACGGGCGGCAAGCCGTTCCCCCTCGTGAAAAAAATGGCGCCGCTGCTCAAGATGGGCAAATCGGACGACGACCAGGCGTGGCTCATCGCTGGCATCACGATCGGGGCGCACGACGAGAAGATATTCAAGGCCAAGCTCAACGCGATGCGGAAGCTGTGCGGCAAGGCCAAGCCACCCCTGCTGCTCCTTCCCACGCAGGACTTCGGCGACCTGCAGAAGGTCTTCATGAGCATCCTCGACCTGCCGACCCAGCTCCCAGCCTTGTACGACCTGAAGGCGGGCGGCGGGCTCTCGTGGGTGGGCTCCTACGTCCCCTCGAGCCGGGTGCACGTCGGCATGAGGAAGGGCGAGGAGATACACAAGAAGAACAAGTTCTTCCCCGTCATCGTGATGCGCCCGCACAAGCAGGACCACTACTGGGTGCTTCGCTTCATCCTGGCGTTCGACCGGCGGAGCAAGGACGAGACCGCACTCGCCCGGAAGACCTTGCAAGAGCTCGCAGCGGTCATCCTCGACGACTGCCAGGGCGTGCCCTACAAGCCGGCAGGTTGGGCGGTGGAGATGATCCGGGAGCGTGCCGACCCGGTGTCGATGGATCTCATCAAGCGCGTGAAGGATTTCATGGACCCGAACCACATCATGAACCCCGGCCGTGCGGAATACAAGTAATGTACTATACGATGTACTATCCACTCTATTTGGCCAATGCCTTTAAGCACGTGCGTGTTATTCCGCGTCGTGAAGGTCGTCGTCTTAACGCCCCGGGCGCTCGCCCCCGTGTCGCGCTCGATCATCGAGGCGCTCAAGCATCGAGGGGTCGCGGTCATGAAGTTAAGCCCGGCACGCGTCGCGCTGGACTTGAACAACGCCGAGCCGGACATGGTCGGCAAGTACTTCACGGCGGGGGAGCCGCGGGGTGCCATCGTGAGGGGGATTGGCACGAGCAAGACGAAGAAGATTTACACGCGCCTGGGCGTCCTGGAACTCTTCGAAGACTGCGGCGTGTACCTCCTCAACAGCAGGCGGTGTCTCGAGACCGCTACGAACAAGGCACTCACGTCCTACAAGCTGGTCAAGCACGGCATCCCCACGCCCCGCACGATCCTGTGCGAGGGGTTCAAGGCGGCGACAGAGGCGTTTAAGAAGCTCGGCGGCGACGTCGTGCTCAAGCCACTGTTCGGGTCCAAGGGCGTCGGGGTCATGCGGCTCACCGACGAGGGCTTCGCGTCGAACATCTTCTACAACCTCGACCGCCTGGACGAGGTCTTCTACATCCAGGAGTTCGTGGAGCACGGGAACTACGACATCCGGGCGATGGTGCTCGGAGACGAGATGATCTGCGCCATGAAGCGCGTGAACGCGACGGATCTGGCCCAGCCATGGAAGACAAACGTCGCAGTCGGCGCGCACGGCGAGAAAATAGATATACCGAGCGATCTAAAAGAGATCGCCATTAAATCGGCCAAGGCCATCGGTGGCGAGTTCATGGGCGTCGACATCGCCGAGACGGCGGAGGGGCCGACGGTCATCGAGGTGAACTCGGTGCCCGGCTTCACCGAGCTGCAGAAAACGACCAGCATAGACATCGCCGGGGCGCTCGCGGACTACTTCCTCGATAAGCTTAAGAGATGATCCCCCCTCGCCCGGCAGCTGGCTAAAAACGCCGTTACCAGGCTGACCGATACGCTCTTTAGTCCCCTCGTGGAACCTAGGAGGCAGGATCGACTAGCGATTCGATCGATCGTGACGGAGCAAGAAGCGAAGGTATGAGACGAACCACTCTCCTGCTCGCGTGCGCGCTGGCCATGGCCTCCGCCTTCACGCTCGCCCTCCTCTCCACCGCGGCGGGCACGCTAGCACCGGCGGCCGGCACGTTTCCCGTCGATTTGGAACGCCCCATCGGCCGGCCGTACGGCGTGTCGCTGCACTGGCCGCATTCCGAGAACCTCGAGAGCATCGACGCCCCGGAGGCGACCTCCTTCGCCGCGTGCGAGTTCGGCTGGGCGCGCACGTGCAACTTCGTCTGGTCGATAGTGGAGCCGGCGCCTGGCGACTTCTCCCCGCTGACCGAGCCGGCGCATTACTCGAACCGGTTTCTCGCGGCGGTGTCGTCCGTCGGCTCGCGGGTGCTGCCCTTGATCGACGGGCCGCCTGGCTGGCTTGGCGATGGGCCGCACCCCTATGTTTCCCCGGGCCACGTTCCACTCCTGTGCAACTACGTGAACAGGACAGTCACGCAGTATCAGAACAACATGAGCAAGTGGGAGCTGTTCAACGAGCCGAACAATGGCTGGGGGAAGGACTACGGCACGTGGGACGAGTTCCTTGCCGTCCTGATCGCCACGGCCGAGACGATCAAGCGGGTGAACAGCTCGCTCGACGTGATCGTCGGCGGGCTCGGCGGGACGCGCGAGCTCGAGTTCCTCGACTACATCGTGGCCAACCTGACCGCGACGGCGACATCGGTGCCGGGCTTCGACACGGCCAGGGAGCTGTTCTCGGGCATCGCCTTCCACCCGTACTCGAGCCCGGCCGAGGAGCTGGTCAAGAAGCTCTCGGAATACGACGAGATCCTGGCACGGTACCAATGGACCATCAAAGACGGCGCCAGGCACTGGATCACCGAGATCGGCGGCGAGACCGACAGCCCGCGGGACGGGGCCGGCGGGTTCCTGGTCGACCCACAGCGCGAGTACGCGGCGATGATGGCCAAGCAGATTGCAATCGCGACGTCGTGGGGCGTCGAGGGGTTCAACATATGGACTTACCGCGACTTTGAACCGCCCGGTTCCTACTCGGCCGAGTTCGGGCACTGCGGGATCGTGTACAGCGACGCGTCGTGGAAGGGCGTGACCCATGCTTGCAATTGGACGAACCGGTTCATCGGGAACGGCCATTCTATGCTGTTGCCGGTCGCGTTCCCGAGCCCGCTGACCGGGATCGTGGCGAGGGACGGGGTTCTTGTCGGCGGGAAGGAGCGGTGGGCAATCGTCGTATGGAACCCCGCCCACCAGGGCGCGGTAGACGCACGGATCGGCTTCGGCACGGGCCTCTCGCGGGCAGTGGCGCACGACTACGCGTCTAATGGCACGAACGAGCTGGACGTGCAAGCGGGCGCGACTTGGATCGACATCCAGGTCGGGTACGAGCCCACCTTGCTCGTGGTCGACTGCATCCCGGGCGGGAATTGCGTGTTGAGCGTCCAGGCCGACGTCCTCGGGGGGGCAATCGTTGTCTTGGTCGTCGCATCTGCGGCCCTCCTGGTGGGCGTCGCGTGCCTCTCCCTGCGGCGGGCGCGTGCGACGGGTTATGGATGACGCGGGACGGCCTCGCCTCCCTAAACGAATCCCCTATTTATGGTTCCAATCCTTGCTACTCCCATGAGCGATGAAAGTAGCCCTCCCTCCGCGGAGGACGCGCGGAAGCAAGAGGCCGCGGCGGCGCGAAAGGCCGGGATCGGCGACAAGGTCAAGGCCATGTTCAAGAAGCCGAAGGTCGTGGAGGTCGCCGTCGACGGGAAGCTGACTGCCGAGGACATGTGGAACCAGGTCGGGTACCACCGCATCACGGGCGGCGTGTTCTACTCGTACATACTCCTGATCGGCGGGGCGGTTCTCGGGCTCGTCACGGTCGGGCTCATCGCGGAATTCTTGCCCTACCCTGAGATCAACGGGTACAAGGGCATCGTGGGCGCCTTGCTGGGTTTCTGGTTCGGGCTGCTGGACTTGAACCTGGGCGGCGGCGGTGGGCTCAGCGACAGCATGGCGCGATTTATCGGTCAATACTCGGACACGAATCCCCGCAAAGCTCTTGAATATTTAAAGTTCTATATTTGGTGGCAAATGTTAACGGGTCTCGCACAGGTCACGATCATTGCCGTCATCTGCTTCACTGTCCTCCCCCACACGTCGTCGGCCTACCTGATCTGGATGATTTTGGCCCAAAGCCTCGTGCAGTACCCCGGCATGCTCATGATCATGGAAGCAGCGTTGAAGTCATTCCAACGGGGTGATAAGACCGCGTGGCTCTCGTGGCTGCAGGACACGGTCTTCCAGCTGTCGGTCAACATCATCTTCCTCATCATCGGCAAGGCATGGGGCGCCAGCGACCCCCGCGTCGGCGAGATCATGGGCATCACGATCTTCTACATCCTCTCGCAGTTCGTCGACGACTACATCAACCTCGCCATCGGCGCGAAGATGTTCGGCAACCTGCTGAAGAAG
>JAFGBX010000207.1 GCA_016932935.1 Promethearchaeota archaeon
CGAGAGCAAGGACATGCCGGGGAAGGCGCCCCTGCCTTCGCCCCCCGACGGTGCTGCAGAGAACGAGCTGGTCGTCGACGAGATCGTCATCACGCCGGTCGGGTATGCCATGCGGTTGGCGGGCACGGATCAAGCCACTGGCATCATCATCGACAACATGGACCTGTTCCAGAAGTACTCCGTGGAGCAATGGAACACCATGTTCGTGGATTGTGGTACGTATCTGTTTGATTCATACCTCTTTCCCGACTTCGCCTTCCAGGTCATCGGGGTGAAGCCGCACGCGGGCAAGATCACCCCGGAGACAAGGATCCTGTTCAAGAGCAAGAACACGACCGTGCTCTCGAGAATCACCCCCGTCGGCATAGCGGACGTGATCGGGCAGGAGGAGGCCAAGCGCAAGTGCCAGGTGATCCTCAAGTACCTCGCCGACCCGGACATCTTCGGCGCGGAGTGGGCGCCCCGCAACGTGTTGTTCCATGGCCCGCCCGGCACGGGCAAGACGCTCATGGCCCGGGCCCTCGCGAGCGAGGCGAAAGCGAGTTTCTTCGCCCGGAACGCGACAACCCTCATCGGGGTGCACGTCGGCGACGGCGCCAAGAAGATCCACGACCTCTACGAGCTCGCGACGGCCTCGGCACCTTGCGTGGTCTTCGTCGACGAGCTCGACGCGATCGGGCTCAACCGGTCGTTCCAGCACGTGCGCGGCGACGTCATCGAGGTCTCGACCGCGCTCCTCGCGGAGCTGGACGGCATGGAGGCGAACAAGGGCGTCGTGACCATCGGGGCGACGAACCAGGTCGGCTTGCTGGACCCGGCGCTCCGCAGCCGTTTCGAGGAGGAGATCCTTTTCACCAGCCCGAACGCCGCCGAGCGCGCCGAGATCATCGACCTGTACGCGGGGAAGGCAGCGATGAAGGCTAGGATCGACAGCGCGACCGTCGCCAGCCGGATCGACGGCTGGACCGGGCGCGACATCAAGGAGAAGCTGATGAAGAGCCTCATCCACGACGCGATCCTCTCGGGCAAGAGGGCATTGACGACCGAGATGGCGCTGGAGCTCGTGGCCCGCCTCACGAGGAAGGAGGCCGGCTCCCGCGTGAACCCGCTCTCCTTCTAGCGCCGTGCTGGTTTGCCGGGCTGCCGGCACGGCTCGGTCGGTAAATGTTTATTCTAACGATTCCTCTTGATAATGAAAGCACCTCGCGCGGTCCGATGGCAATGGCAGACGAGAAGAGTAAAGCGACGGAATCGAGCGAAAACAAGGAGATCTCGCTGAACCTGAGTGAATACGTCCCCGAAATAGACACGTTCCTCGATTTCAAAAACCGCATCGTGAAAAAACTGGAAAAAATAACCAACATTACCCAGAACCCCGATTTCCATTCGCTGATGAAGATAGTCGTCCAGACGCTTGGCGTCAAGGTGGATGACGACAAGAACCTCGCCCTCGACACGGAGGAGGCCGCCGTCGACGAGGAGCGGGTGCGCCGGTACCTCGAGGGCGTGATCGCCGCGATCCAACTGTTCCAGGAGTTCCACGAGATATACATCACGCCGCCGCCCTTCCTGCTCCAGGTGGCCACGAGGGTCCAGAGTCCCTGGGTCAGGCTGGCCACCGAGTTCCTCGCGTTCAACGCGGCGCTGCCCCTGATCAAGTCCGTGGAGGCGCAGGAGAGGTACTACGTCGTGCTCCCGCTGGTCGAGCGGATCCTGGCGGGGATGAAGGGAGGCACCGAGACGCCGACCATGGAGAAGGTCATATTGCTCATCCTCGTGTACAAGATCTACACGACCGCCCTCCAGAAGAACAAGTTCATGGATGACGTGGAGGATCTCTTCGTGCTTTACGTGGACAACATCCAGGTCTTTGACTTCAACAGCGCGAGGAACCCGTTACTCGACAATTTCCATCGCATGCTCGTGCAGGTCGGACTCATGCTGCGCAAGGACGATGAGGTCTTCACGGTCATCGATTGGCGGAAGAAGTACATGGAGGCTGCCAGGGAGCAGCTCGTGAACGAGAAGCAGGACCCGAACGTCGTGCTCAACGTGATCAACATCTACTTCTCCATCGCCAAGAACCACCTGCAGCTCTCGGACACGAAGACCCACGAGGCTATGCTCGAGAAGTCCGGGGAGTGGCTCGACGGCCTCATGGCCAAGTACCCGTTCACCAAGAAGGCGTGGAAGCTCAAGGCCAAGATGATACGGTCGCTCGGCCACAACGCGCTGAAGCGTGGCAAGTACGGCGAGTGCTACAAGTACTACCTGCGCGCCCTCGTGGTCTCGTACCACCACAAGCTCCAGCGGGAGTACGACCGGGCGCTCATGTACGTCGAGAAGTACGCGAAGTTCTTCGGGGCGGAACACCTGCCGGGCCTCAAGGAGGATCTTACCATGATCCCAGAGCGGCTGTCGCGGACGCACCTGCTCTACCTCATGGGGAAGGTGTTCACCGAGTACCGGCACTACGGCCACTCGAACCTCGTGCAGAGGCTGCTGGTCGAGATCCTCGAGGAGGAATACAACGCGCAGCAGCTCCAGCTCGCCGTCGGGACGCCGGCCCCCGACAAGGCCCAGAAGCTCGAGGACCTGCAAGAGTTGCTCTCGAACAACCTGGACTACCTCGGGAACCTGCTCATGCGCTCCCGCCAGGTCGACGCGGCCATGGACGCGTTCAAGCGCGAGGCGGCGCTCTTCGAGAACGACAAGCCTCGAAAGCAGGTCAAGATCCTCGTGAAGGTGGCAAAGGAGTTCTCGAAAAACTCCCGTTTCAAGGAAGCGCTTGAATTCGGCGAGAAAGCGTTCCGGCTCGCCGGCGAGCATGGCATCAGCGACACGACCGAGAAGCTCTTGCAGTTCCTGATCGAGGTGTGCAAGTTCGCCGACCAGCCCAGCAAGCTCGCCGACTACAAGAAATTGCTCTACGAGCGCGAGGGCGCCAAGTGAGCCGGTTTCTTATCTCTCTTAATAACCCTTTCCTTGTCCCATAATAAAACGCGCGATTCGCGGAAAGCAATTTAACATCGCGCCATGGAATCCCACTAACTACCGTGCTCACGACGGACGGCTGAGATCCATGGCGGAACGAACCCCCGGACGCACGACAAACAAGGATCGCGAGGAATCCATGTCTGTTCTGGTGACCTACAACCAGATCCGAAACGCGGTCGGCATCTTGACGGAGATGATGGAGGAGACGTACAAGAAGGGCGGCGCGTCCGAGCAAGACATCATCGACCGCCTCCGAAAGATGGGCAAGAACATCGGGACGGACTTCGCCCGGTACTGGGAGCCGGGCCAGAAGGGGGTGGAGGCCATGCTGCTGTCCATCTACAAGGCCGTGTTCGGCACGTCCGTCGCGGTCGAGGAACCGCACGATCGCAAGTCGAACTGGACCTACCGCGACTCCAAGGTCTACGACGTGGTCGACCAGAGGTGCCCGTTGTGCAAGGAGAAGCGGGCGACGAACATCGCCGGCTGCGAGCTGTCCATGGGCGTGGTCGAGGGCATCTTCGAGGCGATGGGGGAGAAGTACCCCAACCTCCAGCCGTTGAAGGCGGGGCAGGTGCTCGAGTCGAAGACGCGCGGCGACGTCCAGTGCAAGCACCGGTACCTGCTCGCCCGTCCCGACCGCAAGTAACCACACGAGGTGAACCAACCGATGGCATTCACGTGGATCGTTTCCCGCATCATCCGGCTTTTCGGGCAAAAGACGAACGCGCTGTTCTACTTGCTCACGTACCGGGAGCTCCAGGCCCAGATCGTCGAGCTCGCCAAGGCCATGGACGTCGCGCCGGATATGCTGGCGAAGGAGATCGGCCGGCGCGCCGCCCGCGAGAGCGCCCAGCGTCACGCGAGCGTTCTGTCTATCGTGCCGATAAACCCGAACTCGCCCGAGCAGATCAAGAAGTACATCGAGGTTCTGTGGTTCGTGCTGTTCGGCAAGGAGATGCGGGACTACACCGTGCGCGTCGACGACGACACCCCGGGCCGCCAGCGGCTCACGTTCCTGCTCAAGACCTGCCCGATCTGCATGGGCCACGAGGAAGACGTGGAACGGTACAAGGAGCTCTACAAGACGTTCTCCGGCGGGGAGACCGAGGGCTACGCGTGCATGATGGCTGGCATGCTCGAGGACCTCGCGAGGATCATAATGGAGAACAAGGGGCTGGACATCCGCATCATCGTGACCGAGAAGCAGTGCTTCGCCCGCGGCGACGGGATCATGGCGGTCGAGTCGCAGGTCGTCCCGGTCGAGGAATACGAGGCCAGGAGAAAGGTCGCCTTGTCGGTCGCCCGGTCCGTCCAACAGCCGACCCCCGCGGAAGCAGTCGAGAGTGGCTTCGTGCAGGTCGCGACGCAGTCGACGAAGCTCTTCGCCAAGGTCTACGAGCAGCTGAACCTCGAGCGGCTCGACACGTTCTTTGAAAACCCGAACGAGCAGATCAAGACCGAGCTGTCCCAGGCCATCGAGAAGCAGCTGCACTTCCAGCCCAAGGAAATCCTGGCCTACTTCCAGAACTACGAGGAGGACATATTCCGCGTGATCGGCTACCTGACCGTCCACGCGCTGAACGAGGCCGGTGGCATCATCCAGAAGGCCGTGGAGAGCTATTTGATGAGCAAGATAATCGACATCTTGCTCTCCGCGATCGAATACGGCCTCGAGACGTACATCCCGGAGAAGATCGCGGCCGACAACAAGCAGATCGTGGAAAAACTCGTCGACGGCTGGGCGCACGAGGACTCGGTGGCCAAGATCAAGGCGATGGACGCGAAGTCCATGTTCAAGCTCGTGCTCGAGGGCGCCCGGCTCGCGCTGTCCGACTACGGGCAATCGTTCACCGGCGCCAAGGAGGCCACGTGGACGCTCCTCAAGAAGACGAACTTGCTGCAGGAGGAGGGCGAGGCGCCGTCCAAGTCGTTCAACTTGATATTCGACATCGTGCAAGAGGGGGCGCTCCTGGCCGGGTACATCATGGCGATGCCGATCAAGGCGTGGTTCTCGTCCGAGTACGAGGCGATCAAGACCCCGGTCACCTCGGCGCAGGAGATCTATCAATCCAGCCGCGAGCACCTGGAGAAGCTGTTCGACCTGATCGAGGAGTTCCAGACGATGGACCGGTCGACCGAGGAGGAAAAGGACTCGAGCATCCGCAAGGCGTTCCCCCGCATCTTCTAATGGGCTCCCGTCCAGACCTACCGTTCAACGACTTGTTTAACGGCCTATGGGGGGATCCCTTCCCCCTTTGACCCGACCGGCTATCGTGTCGATCACTAATTCGGAACACCCGCCCCCCTCAAGAAGGACGGCGGCCGTGACAGGTGCAGTGATTCTTATCTAGAGACCCCGGGGGTCGCCTCATGGCTCGGTTCATCCTGTTCCCTTGCCGGCGCTGCGGCGCGCTGGCCGTGGCCGATGCGGGCCAGAAGACGAGGCGATGCGCGTCGTGCGGCCTCTCCAACGTGCTGGCCAAGGTCGTGGTCATCAAGCGGTTCGACGACAAGGTGACGGCCATGGACGCCCTGCGCCTGGCCAAGATCCCGCGGGGGGATCGCGACGGCGTGCCGTACGCTGGCGGGTCGTCA
>JAFGBX010000028.1 GCA_016932935.1 Promethearchaeota archaeon
TGGGGGTCTTGAACAATGTCCCGCAGTCCCAGCACCTCGCCGCGCCGGCCTCGCAGTGCGCCCCGCAATTGCCGCACGCCTTGAACGCGATGCCCTGGACGAGGTACGGGTCGGAGAAGTCAGACGGATCGATCAGATCGGGGTATTTCTTCGGCCCGGGTGCCCCGTCCTTCTTCTCGGCCCGTTCTTCGATATGCCCGCAGTTCCAGCACGGGATGCTGAAATCGTCCTCGCGCTGGGCTTGACATTTCGGGCATGGCTTGAAACGGATCACGGACGATCACCTGACACGACGACTCCTCGCGGGAAAACATGGGCGGCGAGGGGATAAATGCGTTATGGATTAAGTGCGACCAAAGGTTTTTTGCGCCACGAATATTGCTTGCTCCTAGTCGTCCCAAAACGACCGCCGCCCCGCGCGGGATCGCCAATGACTCGTGGCGCCGGCACGGGGACGCGCGACAGACCCGCGGCAGGCCCCGCCACCATGCCCCCCATAAGACTCCTCGTCTCACCGGCCACCGTCGCCGAGGCCAGGCAAGCCGTCGACGGCGGGGCGGACATCGTCGACTGCAAGAACCCCGAGGAGGGCTCCCTGGGCGCCGGCTTCCCGTGGGTCATCTCCGCCATCAAGGAGTTGATCGACGCTTCCGGCAGGCGCGGGATCCAGCTTAGCGCAACTCTCGGGGACTTGCCCGACAAGCCCGGCACGGCCGCCCTCGCGGCGACGGGGCTCGCGACGCTCAGGGCGGACTACATCAAAGCGGGCGTGTACGGGCCGAGGACCGCCGAGCGTGCCACCATGCTGCTCGATGCTATCGTCAAGGCAGTGCGCCTTGTGAATCCGCGTGCGCGCGTCGTCGCGGCAGGGTACGCCGACTATGCCCGGGCCGCCGTGTCGATACCGCCAGGGGAGCTGGTCACTGCGGCGGGAGCGACCGGTTGCGACGTGGTCATGGTCGACACGGCCATCAAGGACGGCAAGGGCCTGCTCGACTTCATGGCACCCGAGGAAGTGGTCGGGTTCTGCCGCGCGGGCAAGGCGGCCGGGATGGAGGTGGCACTCGCCGGCAATTTGAAGGAGAAGGACGTCCCGTTCCTGAAGGGCTCCGGGGCGGACATTATCGGCGTCCGCTCGATGGTCGTCAGCGGCGGGGATCGCATCACCGGCTCCGTCGATGCCGCCCTCGTCGCGCGGCTGAAGCGGATGCTCGCGTAAAACTATTTCTTTCCGCCCGGGTTGACTTCTAGCGGAACACGATCACCTATGCAGAAGGATTGATGACCAGACATGGCAGGCAAGCAGTGGCACGTCCCTGTTGACACCATCTACAACTACATCAAGGACACCTTCGTCGGCTGCGGGGTTCCGGCGGCCGATGCAAAGATCATCGCCGACGTCTTGATCGAGTCGGATCTTCGCGGCATCGAGTCGCACGGCGTCGGCAGGCTGTACTACTACTACGTGCGCATCAAGGCAGGGCAGCACAAGGTCAAGACCGAGTACAAGGTCGTGAAGGAGGGAAAGACGACCGCGGTCATCGACGGCGAGCACGGCCAGGGGCACGTGATCGCCCACAACGCCATGAAGATGGCGATCCAGAAGGCGAAGGAGCACGGCATGGGCGCCGTGGCGGTGAGGAACGGCACCCACTTCGGAATATGCGGTTATTACACGAAGATGGCCGTGGACGCCGGCATGATCGGCATCGTGTGCACCAACGCGCGCCCCTCGATCGCGCCGACGTGGGGCGTCGAACCCATGCTCGGCACCAACCCGCTCGCGTTCGCCATGCCGTCCGACGAGCCGTTCCCCTTCTCCCTGGACTGCGCCACGAGCATCATCCAACGCGGCAAGGTCGAGATGGCCGACCGTGCGGGCAAATCCCTCGCGGAACACCTCGTCATCGGCACCGACGGCAAGTCCTTGACCAACGCGCCCGAGATCCTCAAGCTCATGGTGGAGGACAAGGCGGCCTTGCTTCCCATCGGAGGGGCGGGCGAGGAGCTCGCCGGCTACAAGGGCTACGGATACGCCACTGTGGTGGAGATCCTCTCGGCCTCGCTGTCGAACGGCTCGTTCCTGAAGGGGATCAGCGGCCTCGACGCCGATGGCAAGAAGACCTTCTACCGCGTCGGGCACTTCTTCATGGCCATCGATCCCAACGAGTTCGCCGGCCTCGACGCGTTCAAGAAGACCACGGGGGACATCCTCCGTGCCTTGCGTGCGTCCAAGAAGGCGCCAGGCGCGAGCCGCATCTGGACGGCGGGCGAGAAGGAACACGAGAGCATCGCTTTGGTCAAGAAGGAGGGCATCCCGGTCAACGAGGGGCTCGCCAAGGAGCTCTTGACCATCAAGAAGGCGCTCAAGCTGGACTCGTACAAGTTCCCCTTCGATGGCTTTGCTTGAGCCCCGCTCGCATTCATCCCCTCTTTTCTCTAGGTTCCTGGCCACCAGTAGACCATGCCTAGACACCGCTAGGCCAGGGCGACTCGTGGCGACCCGTACTATGCCGGCCAAGAAGGAAAAAGGGGGAAAACAGCGGCCGGCGGGGCGGATCGTGGAGCGCCGGCGCGCCTGCTTCAAGCTCTCGTACGGGTGGAGCTAAGGTGATTATCAAGATGGCCAGCAAGGGGATCCCGATGATCGCTTTGCCGAGGATCCCGGCGAGGCCGGGTGGCCCGCGCGTGAGAATCGATGATGGCGCATGCCGGGTGTGCTGTCGAATGGTTCTTCCGCGGGAACGGTTGCATCGTCGTACCAGGCTTTCGATCGATTGCTTCCATAGGATATAACGACACGTGCTTCACTCACGAGCGTGCATCAAGAACAACTCCTCGAAACGGGCCCGGTTCACGCCGCCCGAGTCGCCCGGGCTCGAGAACGTGCCGGTTCCCGCGGCCCGGGCCGCGTTCCACCCGTCAGGTCCGCGAAACGCGTGTACCTCGACGAGTGGCAATATGTCCTCGTCGATCGCAGTGCACACGGTCAAGGGATCGTGGAGTAACTGGTTCTCGACGAGCGAGTCGTCGACATCGAGCATCCTTCCGATCATGCGATGCCCGGCACTCGCCTGGCCGGCGGTCAAGGTGCGCTCGTACAAGGCCCGCGTGGATCGGAAGGTGCGGGTCACGTTCGCGGGCACGATGACCTTCCTCGCGACTCGAGCGGTGTCTATCAAGGATGTCGCCCCTTCGATGTCTGCATCGAAGTTGTATTCGCCCGAACCATGGCTCGGGTGCATATAACCGCCCATCACGCACGCTCGGCCGATGATGCCGTGCCCGCCGTCAAGCCACTCACGAACCGAGCCGAGCGGCCCGATCGCGACGAGCGTCAGCGAGGGCCAATTGGAGAGGGCGCTGTCGAGAACCGCGACGCTCGGAGCCGTCCTGGCCGGGTGCGCCACCACGAGATCGAGCGCCGCCAGGGCGGCCAAGTGGTCGTCCGTCACGTACGACCAGCCGTCGACCGTTTCTCGATCTGCGGCCGTCCTTCCTGGCACCCCGATGGGTATGTCCAATCGCCCGTGGTATCGCAAGATGGCCGTCACGAGCCCGACCTGATCCGGGGTGCCAGGATCGACCAGGACGGCGCGCAAGTCCACCAGCGGGTTCGACAAGCAGATGTTCAAGGCAATGAAGTCGTCGGGATCCATCCCGATGTCGGTCGCTAGGACGAGGTCGATTCTTCCCATAGCACGTGCACTCTCTCGGGTGTTAGGGCGCCCTGCCCTAACGTTACTGAACCTGTGGTGATCATGCTTGCATCGCTGTCATTCACGACTCGAGTGTTATTCCTGAAGTCCTGGAAGAGCGTTCCTTGATCGAATCCTTGATTTAGATCAATCTAAATACATAATTCGAAGCGGATCGGTTATAACCGACGCCACGCCTTAATTTCTCGATTAATTCCCTAGTGATCTCGATATTCTTCTTGGGGATGAAGTATGACTCCAGCTGGCTTGTAGAATACGAATACGATTCTCCATGCTTGTTGATCACGGCGATGAATTCATAATCCGGGTCAATTGATGCCATGGACGCGTCCCCGTGGCTATTATTCGCGATCAATACACCACCAATCTTGAGATATACCTTGCAATAACGGGAAATGAAGCCAGCATATTGCGAGATCACCAAATCAAAGAACTTCTCTGGTAATGGTAACGGTCGCGTAAAAACGCCCTTGATGTATTTATAAAACGGCTGGCCCGGATATTGTTTTTTCTTGAGCACATAATCATGTATCTCATCCGATTCGTAAAATTTTTCCAGTTTTTGATATGTATCGTTGAAATACACGACAGGAAATATGAATGCTGGTGTCAGGTGCGCGTAGCTACCCGGGTACAAGACGTTCGTGATTGTGTGGTGAGCCTTGACTTGTTCGAATAACCCAAGACGCTCATCACCCTTGTCGAGATGGCACCTTCGGTATATTTTCAACATTTCCGACAAAACTTGTGTTGTTATAGATTGTTATTGAGAAGCGATACATCGTTTCGTTAGAGCCTATACTTATGAAACTTGATCCCGGCAATGCTCGGAAAGGTGTCTTCAAGCTCTCGTACGGGTTGGTGAACGTGATGAGAATCGCGAGCATGGAAAATAAAAAGGATTTCTCCCGCCGGACGACGACGCTGGTTCGCCTACTTCAGGCTCTCGTACTGGTTGGCGAACGTGATGACCAGGATCGCGAGCAGGATCAAGAGCGGGGGCATCATCATGGCCGTGCCCGAGCCCGTCATCCCGGCGAGCACGGGCTGCACGGCGCGCACGACGTAGTATAGGAAAAGGCCGATGCCGTTCAGCAGGAACGACCGCTGCAGTGTACCAGCCGATTTTTTTGCTAGATAGAAGAACATGAAAGGTAAAAGCACTATGTAGATGGGCAAGATGGCCACGTTGAGGACGAGCTTGCCACCGCCCCACCCGAAGAAACCGGCCGGGTCGTTGATCCAGATGTCGGGGAAGAACAAGATGAACACGGCGATGCCGACCGGGACGAGGGGGAAGACCTTCTTGATGATTTGGTGCAGCTTCGAGTCACCCGTGAAGAGGAGCGTGCTGAGGATACCGCTCAGCATAGCGACCGACAACCAGCCGGCGGTGTTCGCGAAGCGCCACGCGACGTTCTTGTCGTCGACCCCGAAGAAGAAGTCGTACATCAGATAAAATACACGAGATGCCGCGAGGAAAATGAAGAACAGCGAAAAGTACAGCCAGTACATCCGCTTGGTCTTCCTGAAGCGGATCAAGAGGAAGTAACTGAACAGGAGGAACTTGAAGCCAATGACGGTGAAGTACAACGCGATAGAGAGTGTTTGGTTTAGAGTGAAACAGCCATCAGGGCATGCCATCGTATCATCATCACCCATTCGATCCATAACTTGTCGTGATCACGACTCCCTTGTCACACGCGGGTATGATTTAGAAGGGAGCGAGAAGCCTAATAAGTGTTCATGTATGAAGAACCGGTTATGGAGCGTAATTACGATATCTTCAGTTTCGGCCACGTGTCGCTCGACGTGATCAAGACCCCCGATGGCCGCAAGGAGGCGGTCGGCGGGGCCATCCTCCACGCGGCGTGGGTCGCGCACCAGCTCCGCTTCAAGAACGCCGTGCTGACGAAGACGGCAGCTGGGGACAAGGCGTGCCTGGACGAGTTCCCGCCCATGGCCAGGGGCGACCTGTTCTGGATCGAGTCCCCCACCACTACGTCGATCCTCAACGACTACAAGGACAGGACGCTGGAGCGCCGCGACTGCTCCAGCCAGGGCCAGGCAGCCCCGTACGCGAGGGAGGACTTCCCCGACTTCTCCGCCGGGGTCGTGCAGTATTCGGCCCTCATGCACGGCGAGGTCGACCTCCCGCTGATCGAATGGCTTGCCACGAAGGGCAAGCTCGTGGTCGACGCCGCGGGGTTCATCCGGAAGGTCATGCCAGACAAGACCATGCAGTCCCAACCGTGGCCAGACTTGCGGGCCGCGTTCCCGCACTTCGACTACTTCAAGGCCGACGCTGCCGAGTCCGAGTTCCTCACGGGGCTCGATTGCGAGACGCACGAGGGCCGCGTGAGGGCAGCGAGGCAATACCTCGACTGGGGCGCGAAGGAGATCATCCTCACGCACAACAAGGAGCTGATCGTGGCGAACGGTGAAGGGGACTGGGCCGCGCCGTTCAAGAACCGGAACCTCACTGGCAGGACGGGCCGGGGCGACACGGCGACGACCGCGTACGTGCTCTCCCGTTTGGGTTGCGGGCCCGCCAAGGCGGTCGTGTTCGCGGCGGCGCTCACGTCCTTGAAGATGGAGACGCCAGGCCCATTCAAGGGCACCCGCGCGGACGTCGATGCGTATTTGAAGCAGTTCTATTAATGTCCGACCGGCATTTCCACGGGCCAGCGCCTTGAGCAACGTGCATTATTCAAGAACCAAGATTTAAAACGCGCGCGCCATTCTTGGGGCACGTGGAACGCGCGGGCCCGTCCCAAGTACAGCGCTCGTGAACAAGGCGGGATGTCCACCGTGTAATCATGCAGGGGTAGTCAAGTGGTCAACGACGCCAGATTCAGGGTCTGGTCCCGTAGGGGTTCGCGGGTTCAATCCCCGTCCCCTGCATATTATTTCTCTCTCAAATGCTCGCTTCCACATGTGTTTCACTAGGATCCAGGGAAGATGAAGCCGCTTGCGGGAGCACATTACCATGACACACTGGCGCGAACCCCTCGTCCGCATCGCCCGCGGCGCTGGCGATGCCATCAAGCCCGTGCTCGGCACCGCGGAAGCGGGCTTGGACGAGGGCAGCGGCGCGGGGGGGGACGTGACCAAGCGAGTCGACGCCCTCGCGGAGGATTGCATCGTCGACGCGTTCCGGCGCGCCGGGAGGCCGATGAGGATCATCACCGAGGAGCGGGGCGTCGTGTTCGTGAACGGCGGCGGTCAGGACGGCGAGGTCGGGCTCGTCGCCATCGTCGACCCCGTCGACGGTAGCTTCAACGCCACGAGGAACCTCCCGTTCTTCGCCGTGAGCATCGCCATTGCCGATGGCCCTCTCGTTCGGGACATCACCGATGCCGTCGTTTTGAACGTCTCCACGGGGGACGTGTTCTCGGCCAGCCGTGGCGAGGGCGCGTGGCTGAACGGCAGGCCCGCGAGCGTGAACCGCGCGGCGGCGAGCCTGGCCGGGGCCGCGATGGGGGTCGACGTCAACCCCAAGCGCGGCGAGTTCCGTCGCGTCGCCTTGATCGACCAGTACTCGGAGCTGCTCGACGCGCCCATGAAGATACGCGTGCTCGGATCAAACGCCCTGGAGGCGTGCCTGGTGGCCTCGGGTGCCCTCGATTGCTTCGTCGACGTCCGTGGGAACCTCCGGCTCTTCGACATCGCCGCGGCGTGGCTCATCGTTCGGGAGGCAGGTGGTGGCGTGTACGAGCTGCGCGACGGAGAGGCGATCGACATGGGCGGCCGAGAGCTGAGCATCGAGGGCCGCTTGGCCGTGCTCGCGGTCGCGTCTACCGCTCTCAAGGATGAGACGGCGACTTTGGTGAGGAAAGGTTTAAACAAGCCCGGCACGAGAATGTAATCTAAGCACCTGGTTGAAAGCGATCATGCCGAGATATCGAACGGGGCGACTCACCCCCGCCGAAAAGTCGAAGAGGAACGTCGCGTTCGCGTTGATCCTGATCATGCTCATCTCGCTGGTCATCGGGCTCGTGATGTTGATGCAGTCCATGAACAAATAAGGGGGGTGATCGTGACGAGCGATGCCACGGAGAAAAGGGCGAAAGACGAGGTCAAGCTCTTCAAGTTCAACAAGGAGGCCAGCGAGTTCGAGGAGATACCGGCCGGCTCGATCCCCCCGGAAGGCATCAAGAAGCTGCTCCAGGACAACCGCGCCGACTCCTACGCCATCCTCCAGGTGCCCTACATAGTTTGGTTATACCACGGCCCAGAGACCACCGTCCAGACCAAGTTCGTCTCCGCGCGCACGATATCCAAGCTGCGCGACGACGTCATGCTCGGCGCCAAGATCATGACCGTGGACGAGGGCAGCGAGCCGTTGCCGTTCAAGTTCGTCACGAAGATGGCGGATCCGGCGGACTTCGGCATCGAGCAAGGTGCCGCCGAGTACAAGCCGGCCTACACGGGCTCCGCCGAGGACCTGACGAAGATCGAGAAGATGTCGCTGGAGAAGGTCTCGCTCCTGCTCGAGCAGATCCCGACCCCCAACGGGTTCGAGCGCGAGGTCGTCGTCCACGACAACGTGATATACGCGGTGAAGAACGCCCGGCGCAGCTTCATGGGTTCGGAGATCGAGGAGATCGAGCTGGTCCCGCTGCCCAAGGGAGCGCGGGTGGAGAGCGGCACGTACATGGCGGACGACTTGAGCCCCCGGCTGTATTTCGAGAACAACCAGCTGCTGTTGATCGAGCTGCTCCGCAAGACCGCAGGGCGCGTGAAGCAGGAGACGCTATTCGACAAGCTCGACACGAACGCAAACTCATGACCCAGGACGTGCGAGGAACCCGAGGCGGATGGCCATGGCCGAAAAACCCGAGGAAAAGCCTGACGACGGCAAGAGGGTGGGCAAGATCAAGTTCAAGGAGCTCGCCATCCGCCAGGATGTCCCCATCGACTTCTGGAGAAAGAAGAAGGAAGTGGACGAGGACGAGCCGTTGATCGTCGAGGTGAAGGATGCCAACGAGGGGGTTCCCGTCCGGGGCAAGTGCATCGTCTGTTACAAGCCGATCTACGACACGCAGACCGAGAAGGAAGACTTGTTCTCCTGCCCGAACTGCGGCCGCGAGGCGCACTACTTGTGCGCCACGATCTTCATCACCGAGCACAAGATATGCCCGGTCTGCTCGTCGAATCTGGAGCTGGATAAGGCGACGGGCGCGTACGTCGTGGTCAAGAAATAGTACGACCGTGTTTATAGTGGCCCCTATGAAGAATGCTTATAAGGCCAAGCCGTTCTTGCATTATATATGAGCGGGCCCCAGCAAAGCGCGCCAGTGTCCACTTTCATCGTGCAGTTCCTGCTCAACTGCTGGATCTCCACCTTCCCCGCCACGACGGCTGGCTATGTCTTCTTCTACTTCTTCGATCCCGCAAGAGCGTACGCGCTGACGTGCGATCTTGTCTATCCCACGATCCTAGTCCTGATCGGCCTCCTCTTGATGTACGCGGCATTGCTGGCCGGCGCGTGGGCGTTCTCGGCGGTCTGCGTTTTTCGGCTAACGAGTGGCAAACCGATACCGGAAGGCACATTTCCAAAGGATATCAACGATCCCAGGTTCAAGAACTTCACGAATCGACACCTCGTGAAGGCGTTCTCGATGTGGCTCTTCGCGAAGCACGCGCCCCGTCGCTTGTATAACCGGTACGTCGGCTCGTTCATCAAGCTGGGAAAGAACGTCAAGTTGCCCAAATGGGGGGCCATGGAGGAGGCCGAAGTCGGCGACGGGACCGTCTTCGCGGAGGAGACCGTGTTTTCCTCGCACGTGGTATTAAAGGACAAGGTCTTCTTCAAAAAACCGACCATCGGCAGGAATTGCATCATCGACGCAAACGACAACGATTCCGTGGTTTGCCTCCTGCCCGGCTGTGTCCTTGAAGACAACGTGGTTGTGAAGCCCGGCACCCTGGTCGCGATCAACCAGGTCTTGAAGGAGGGCGGCATATATCAGGGGAAGTTCAAATGCGAACGCGTCGGGAATGTTAACGACATCCCACCGGAGGAGTTGGCGCGGTATCGCCAATCGGTCAGCAAGAAGAGGGGGATCAACTCGTGCATGGTCGACGACTGGTCCAGGTTCTCATCGAAATTCCCACGCTTCCTCAAGCGTTTCGGGATACTCGTTGGCACCTGCGGCAGCTGCGCCGTGATCGCGGCCTGGTTGGCATTCATCGTGCCGGGTATTAACTATTTGCTCGGTTTCTTCGGGCACGTCATCAACGTGCTGCTTCTCCCTTGCTTGTTCATCATCGCCTACGGGGTGCATATCTACCTCCCCCTTGGGATGTTCTTTGTCGGCATCAAGCACTACGCGAAAACCGTCCCGAAGTTACCTGCAGGCGCGAACGCGTCGATAGATATAACCGATCCCGAGATCATCGAGAACTGGCGCAAGATGAAATGGTTGAAATGGCAAGTGATCGAGAGGGTCACCGAATCGCTGTTCAAGGATACGACAGCGTTCATTTACGGCAAGATCGGCGACAACGGCATCGCGTTCGACGCCTTCATCCAGTATGCCAAGGTCGACCCGGACTACGTCTCTATCGGGGGGAACACCATCGTGAGCTTCGAATCCCACATCTACGGCTATAAACTGGTAGAAACGCCCGAACTTCGATTAACCTTTAAGCGCACGGTGATAGGAAAGGGTTGTGTCATGGGCGGAGTGACCGTCGAGGCAGGGGCCAAGGTTTCAGATGACGTGATGCTCGTCATCTTTACGGTCGTGCCCGATGGCGCGGTCTTGGAGTCCGGGAAGGTGTATTTCGGGGATCCGGCGAGGCCACAGAGGTAGGCACCCGCGCTACAAGCACATTTCGAGTGGGAGGCTCGCCTCCGGAATGTATTTTTTAAACGGCTGCATTATCTCACCTATACTGAACATAGAGTGAACATGCTTGGGAAAGAAGACAAAGAAGGCACCGGATGAGAAAGCGGCCGAGAAAGCCCCGGACGTGCAGCCCACCGATCAAGTGCCCGAGATGCCAAAGGAGGAGTTTTCGGCCACCGACAAGTCGAAGATCACGATGGAGGAGGCCGATAAACTCCAGGCCGAGATGAATCTCGGCACGTGCGGGCATGTCGACCACGGGAAGACCACGTTGACACAAGCCCTCACCGGCGTGCGAACTGACCGCCACTCGGAGGAGCTGGAGCGGGGCATCTCGATAAAGCTCGGCTACGCGGACACGGTGATCGGGCGGTGCGTTAACTGCCCCGAGCCGGATTGCTTCTGGACCAAGGAGATGATCAAGCAAGAGTACGCCAAGAAGGGCGTCGCAAGCAAGGACGTCGACCTGAACAAGTGCCCGACGTGCGGTGGCCACATCAAGGTGCTTCGGAAGATATCGTTCGTCGATTCCCCTGGCCACGAGATTCTCATGGCAACGATGCTCTCCGGGGCGTCGCTCATGGACGGGGCAATGCTACTCATCGCGGCGGACGAGAAGGTCCCGCAACCCCAGACCCGCGAGCACCTGGCCGCGCTGGGCGTGATGAACCTCAAGAACATCGTCGTCGTGCAGAACAAGGTCGACGCGCAGCCCCGGGAGAAGGTCATCGAGAACTACCAGGCGATCAAGGCGTTCTTGAAGGGTTCCGTCGCCGAGAAAGCCCCCGTCGTGCCGGTATCCGCGGTGTTCAAGGCCAACTTGCACGAGCTCGTCCAGTTCATAGAGAAATACGTGCCGACCCCGGCTCGAGACCCATCGAAGCCCACACGCTTCTTCATAGCCCGCAGCTTCGACGTGAACCGCCCCGGCACGAAGATCCAGAAGCTCCAGGGTGGCGTGATCGGCGGCTCCCTGGGCGGCGGTATGTTCAAGAAGGGGGACGAGATCGAGATCAAGCCAGGCGTCAAGGCCGAGGACAAGTACATCGAGCTCACGTCGACCATCGATTCCATCAGCACGGGATCAGCCCTCACCGAGAGGGCAGGGCCGGGCGGCTTGCTCGGCATCAAGACGACGCTCGACCCTTCAATCACCAAGTCCGACGGGTTGATCGGCTGTTTGATGGGCCGGAAGGGCGAGCTCCCCCCGTCGACCGACAACATCACGATCAGCACCCAGTTGCTCGACCGTGTGGTCGGGACGGCCGATGGATCGGCCCGCGTCGAGCCGCTCAGGGTCGGGGAGAACATCATGGTGTCGATCGGCACCATGACGACGCTCGGCGCGATCACCTCGCTCTCCAAGGGCAAGGCACGGCTCAGGCTCGTGCGACGGGTGTGCTCGGACACGGGCATGCTGCTCGCCATCTCCCGCCAGGTCAACAACCGGTGGCGCCTGGTCGGTTACGGGAGGCTCGAGGAAAACCAGTGATCGCGTTCACCGCGCTTGGGCACCGGATAAACACCATCTTGCAATTGCCTTTTGACACCCATCACCTTCCTTTCACCGAGGCGATCGAAGTGGACAACGAGGGGCATGCGGCGGGACGCGATGTCGACCAGATCCGCGTCAAGAAGGGCGAGAAGGCGTCCGACCTGGTGCGGTTACTCCGCGGCACGGGGTTCAACGCGAAGCGGTTGGCCATCGCGTGCGAGATCTACGAGGCCATGGTGAAGGACAAGGCATGCGTGAAGATCATGACGCTCGCTGGGGCAATGGTGCCCGCGGGCATGCGCGCCGTGGTCTCGGACTTCGTCCGGTGCGGGTTCGTCGACTTGCTCGTGACCACGGGCGCCAACCTCACCCACGACGTCATCGAATCGATCGGTTGCCACCACCAGCAGGGCACCGACCGCGTGTCGGACGCCGACTTGCACGACAAGGAGATCAACCGCATCTTCGACGTGTACATGCCGAACCACGCCTACGAGGCCATGGAGGACTTCGTCAAGTCCTTGAAGTTCGACAAGACCTTGCCCGTCGTGGATTTCCTTGATTACCTGGGGGGCGAACTTGCCAAGCTGCCGGATGAGCACTCGCGGGACTCGATCCTCGTCACCTGCCACGAGAAGAAGGTGCCCGTCTTCTGCCCCGCGTTCACCGACTGCGGGCTGGGCATCCAGCTCGCGCTGAACCACCGCGGGCTCAAGCTCGACCAGTTCGAAGACTTGAACCGCATGATCAACAAGGCATGGGACTCCGAGGACGTGGGTGTGTTCATCGTCGGCGGCGGCGTGCCCAAGAACTTCGCCTTCCAGGCGCTCCAATTCTCCCCGAACAGCGCCGGGTACGCGATCCAGATCACGACCGACCGGCCCGAACCGGGCGGGCTGAGCGGGGCAACGCTGAGCGAGGCGGTTTCATGGGGAAAGGTGAACGCCGGCGCGCTATCCGTCACCGTCATGTGCGACGCGACGATTGCCGTCCCGCTGGTGCTGGCCTACTTGAAGGATACGTGCTTGCTGTGAGGGGGCCGAGGATCCATGGCCGAGCCAGATCACGACCCGCCAACCGGGGCCGGTGATAATCCCCGGAAGTCCTTCACCTTGAAGCTGCACGTGTTGCATCTCGACCAGGACGACCCGAAGAAGTGCACGGCGCGGAAGCTAAAGAAGTTCGGCCTGGTGCGGCTGCATCCTTCCTTGAAGACCATTCCCATCAAGTCACTCAAACTCGACCCGTTCGCCGAGGCAATCATGGGCACTGCCGACCGGGACGCGATCCTGCGCAGCGGCCTGACGGTCGTTGATTGCTCCTGGAACGAGGCGACGGGCGTGTTCGAACGGCTGCGGCTCAAGAACGGGCGCCGGCTCGGCGTCGACTTCCTCGCGGCGAACCCGATCAACTACGCCATGCCGGGGAAGCTGAGTTCGGTCGAAGCGCTTGCCGCGTCGCTCATCATCACGGGTTTCTTCGACGAGGCCGAATTCTTGCTTTCTAAGTTCGGCTGGGGGCACACGTTCCTCGATCTCAATAAGCCGCTCATCGACGAGATCAAGGCGAGCTATGGGGTCTCGTCCCTAAACGATTCAACGTGATGCATAATCAGAGGTCTGGTGGTAGAGGCGCCCGCTCTTTCGGGCTTGGCTCGCGCCTCGATTTCGGATACTGACTCCTCCTTACAACGTAACGGAACAAGAAAATGGCGCCCACGAAAACAAGAATCCCTAGCAAGCAGAACGAGCCCTCTCTTACCATGTCGTTCGTAAAAAACCACATGGCGCTGATGCTAATTACGACCAGGAAAAAAGCAAAAATGAAATAGACGCAATTATCCGAGAGATCTCCTGCATAAACACTATATTCTGCCATGAGGATCCCGCTTTCGCGTTCCGTGTTGAAAAGTTCACACGCCAAGATAAACCAATGGAAGAAGAAGATGTACAGAATGACGGGACTCGTTTTAGTCCATGTCCTCGCCGCCCGGGGGCATCCCGCCGGGGCCGCCGGGGCCGCCGCCGGGGCCGCCGGCCGACCGCCTCGATGCGATCACGTCGTCGATGCGGAGGATGATGCTTGCCGCCTCGGTCGCGGATCGCAAGGTCTGCTCGATGACGACCTTGGGCTGGATGATGTTGGCGGCGAGCATGTCCTCGACCTTGCCCGTGAACAGGTTGATCCCCGCGCCCTTCTGCCCCTCCTTGTGTTTCGAGCGGAGCTCGACGATCGTGTTGACCGGGTCGATGCCGCCGTTCTCGGCGAGGGTTGCGGGGACGATCTCGAGCACGTCGGCGAAGAGCTCGATCGCGACTTGCTCGCGGCCGCTGTAGGTGTCCTTGTACTTGCGCAGGGACGCGGCGAGCTCCGACTCGATCGCTCCGCCGCCTGGGACGTAGGCAGGGCTCTCGATGGCGTCCGCGACCACGCAGAGGGCGTCGTGCATGCCGCGCTCGAGCTCCTCGAGAACGTGTTCCGTGCCCGCGCGGATGAGGATGGAGACGGACTTCGGGTTCTTGCAGCCCTCGATGAAGATCATCATGTCCTTGCCGATCTTCCGCTCCTCTGCCAGTGTCGCGGCGCCCAGGTCGCCAGCCGTGAGATCGCGGAGGCTGTTGATCACGCGGGCGTGGGTGGCACGGGCGAGCTTGTCCATGTCTGACTTCTTGACGCGGCGGATGGCCATGATGCCGGCCTGGGCGAGGAACGTCTGTGCCACGTCGTCGATGCCCTTCTGGCAGAACACGACGGTGGCGCCCGCGGCCTTGATCTGGTCGACCATCTTCTTGAGCATCTTCTCCTCCTCATCGAGGAAGGCCTGCATCTGGGTCGGGTCCTTGACCTTGACCTCGGCGTCGAACTCGGTCTTCGTGATCTCGAGCGCGGCGTCGATGAGCGCGATCTTGGCGTTCTCGAGGCGCTTGGGCATCGCCATGGAAACGACCTCCTTGTCCACGATGATGCCGGCGACCATCTTCGTCTCGCTGACGGACTTCCCCTCCTTCTTGATTATCTGGATCTGCTTGATGTCGCAGACCTTCTTCCCGTCTCGCTGCTCCGTGATGGCGAGGCAAGCATCGACGCAGACGCCGGCCAGCATCTCCTTCTCGGTCAAGACGCCCTTGCTGTTCATGCAAGTCGTTGCCAGGTTCTTGAGCACCTTCTTCTGGTCGGCGTCGGGGATCTTGATCGCGGCCGATTCGAGCACCCCCAAGGCTTTGGTCATGGCCAGGTTGTACCCCTTCGTGATGACCGTGGGGTGGATCCCTTGCTCCAGCAGTTCCTGGGCCACCTTGAGCAACGTGCCCGCGATGAGCACCGTGCTGGTCGTGCCGTCGCCGACCTTCTCGTCCTGGGCCTTTGCCAGCTGAACCATCATCTTCGCGGTGGGGTGATCGATTTGCATCTCGTCCAGAACCGTGGCACCATCGTTCGTGATGGTGACGTCGCCGAGGTTGTCCACCATGAGCTTGTCGAGCCCCTTGGGGCCGAGCGTCGACTTAATGACCTCGCTGATCGCGACCGCGGCAGCGATGTTGTTTTTTTGGGCGTCCTTTCCCGTTTTGTGCTCCGTTCCCTCCTTGAGCACGAGTATCGGCATGTTTTGAAGGCTCACGTTAACGCACCAGTCGATTGCAATACTACCAAGTCTAGTGATCACATCGAATGCATCGGCCTAAAAAAAATTTGGTGGTTTAGACTTCTATATATGCAAGCGGCCCAAATGGCCGCGCTGTGGCCCCACGACACCATCCACGCGAGGGGTTCCACGACGGATCCGCCCGTGAAAGACTTAATAGAGGTCACCGACAATGTCAACGGGGTCTCTTTCCCAAGATTAGGCGAACGACCTGGAAAACGAGGTGGCATGCGTGAAAACGATCGGTGACGTCGTCGGCGAGGCACTGGCTGATGACAGCGTGATCGGGATACGGCTCACGTTTTCGAGCCAGATGGGTGACCGGATCGAGTTGAAGAAGGCCGAGTTCGACGTCAAAGTCTTGAGCGACGGGCTAATGGCGACCCACATTCAGAAAAGGCTGTCTGCGTTATATCCCTTCCAGTCGATCCAATCCATCGGGTTAATGAAGTGATCCCGTGACTCTTACCCCTTTTTTCTTCAAAAAAGGGAGCGAAGCGGCGTTGTTTAATGGATCTCCCAGAGTATCTATCGCTGTGTTGGAGGGGTTTCGTCAAGGGGTGCGAATCGAATGGCCGGTCGATAACGTGTCTCCACGGCTCGTCCCATTTGTGCGGCCGCCCCGAGCGCTCGCCTAACGATGATATTCCGACCGAGGACGGATAAATTTAAAAAGTCCCGTTGAAAGCAAATACCATACAACACTTGGATTGACGCTCATGACGTGCGAAAACCGGACCATTGCATGGTCCTGGCGACGATAACTAGATACGCACGAGCTTGCACACCGTCAACCCGAGCTAGCGTTTCCTCCCTTATTGAACCGGCAGCGTGATGGGCCCACGAGAAGGATATGCCGTGGATCCTTTCTTAACGCGGCCGGGCGCGCGTTTCTTTAAGCAGCGTGCATCACGTTTTCGTGAGTTGATCGCGATCGGATGCAGCACGTCCATAGCGCGTGCACGTGATCGTTTGCCACGTGATGAAAGCAAGTTTCAAGGTTCAAGCACTTCACAAAACGAACGAAGGTAAGAACCATGGATGCAACGAACCCCATCATCCGGCTCCCGCCGGAGAAACTACCGAAGAACTTCCTGAACCTCGCGGTGCACCTGGGCTATCAATTGCCGCTGATCAGCCCGATGACCATGAAGCCCGCGACGCCCGAGGAGGCCCTCATGATGTTCCCGCAGGGCGTCGTGGCGCAAGAGATGAACTTTCAGGACAAGGAGATCCCCATCGACGACGAGCTGCGCGCCGCGTACTACTACGCGCAGCGCCCCACGCCTCTCCACCGCGCGTTCCGCCTGGAGAAGGCCCTCGGCCTCTACGACGGAGTCCACATCTACTACAAGAACGAGTCCGTCTCGCCGACCGGCAGCCACAAGACGAACACGGCCATCGCCCAGGCCTACTACGCGAAGAAGCAAGGCATCAAGGCCTTCGCGACCGAGACAGGGGCGGGCCAGTGGGGCTCGGCCCTGGCGTACGCGACCGCCCTCTTCGGCCTCGAGTGCCGGGTCTACATGGTGCGCGCGTCCTACCGCCAGAAGCCCTACCGGGGAATCCTCATGCGCAGTTACGGCGCGTCGGTCGTCGAATCGCCTTCAAACATCACGGACGTCGGAAAGAAGTATTACGACAAGGATCCCGACCACCCCGGCTCGCTGGGCCTCGCGATCTCGGAAGCCATCGAGGACGTGATCAAGCACAACGACACGACCCGCTACTCGCTCGGGTCGGTCATCAACGCCGTCCTCCTCCACCAGTCCATCGTCGGCCAGGAGGCGAAGATGCAGATGGAAATGGCCAA
>JAFGBX010000208.1 GCA_016932935.1 Promethearchaeota archaeon
AGAAGCGGTTCAACATCCACAAGACATTGATTGTTGGATATCTCTTGCTCATTGTGACCATGCCTTTCTCCTTGATCATCGGCCACACGCAAGAGAACGCGGTGCTGCAGAGCGCGTTCTTCTTCGGTGCGTTGATGGCGGGCCTGGATTGCGACTACTTCCTTCAATACGTCATGCTTGGGAATATCGTTGAGGAAGATGAGCGTCGAACCGGCAAATCGCATTCCGGTTTGTACCATGGTATGCTCGACGCTCCGGAGAACGCTTTTCAAGGCCTAGCAATGTTGATGCTCGGAATCGTCTTGTCTGTCCCGGATGTTAACGTGGGTGGTAAGGAATTCTCGGGCGGCTATTATTTATGGGGGCCGGTTGCCACTGTGTTCATCATCCTCGGCCTGCTCATATTCCGCGGCATCAAGGCTGACCTCGGCGAGATCACGGCGGTGAACAAGGCCGGCGGCATCGCGACGAGCATCTCGCTCTTCACGAACCGGCGGAAGGATCTCAAAGGCATCAAGTCAGTTGCGCCTCGAGTCAAGGACTTCATAGTCGACGTTGGGAGGTTCGTCAAGTTCTTGTTCACGAAGTGATGGAACGAGGGAGAAGAAGGTAGAGCATATCGAATCGCATCCTTTGGACTCCAGGCGCCTTTAGAGATCCTTGATGTCCGGCGGCGCGATGTAGTCCAGGTACTTGTCCTTGATCCTCGCCGACCTCGCGTCGCCGACGTGCGCGATGAGCCGGTAGACGAACTCGATCGAGCTGCCTTTCGCCAGCGTGTATTCCCCGTTCAGCTTCCCCTTGGTGAAGTGCTTCAAGCCGAACGGGTTCGCGCTGAACAGGCCGTAGTCGCGCACGTGCCAGTAGGTGGGGTGGCGGAAGCTCGCTGGGTGCTCGAGCATAGCGAAGCCGACGCGGTTCCCCTTGACGATCCCGGAGTAATCGACCCACGGGGCCTGCTTCCCCCAGCACTCCCTTTCGCCGACCGCGCCGTAGAAGTTCTCGATTCGGCCGCCCTTGTCGCCGTCCATCGACGTCGCAACGCGCACGGAGAGGAGGCCCCCCTCCTTCGTGTCGCCGAACTTCACGTCGCCGTTGGTCGCGGTGAGCAGCACCGAGAAGTCGATCGTCTGCAGGCCGCGGGGGAGGTTGTAGAACCGCATCTCCCGGCGTTCCCCGAGGTCGACGTCCCCGAACTTGTTTTTCCACTCGTTATGGAGCACGATCCGGCCGGCAGCGACCCCGGAGCTCGCGACTGGCACCTCCTTCGTGGCCTGGGTACCGGCCATGCCCCCCGCTGACCAGTGGTCGACCTCGTTCACCTCCCCGTATGCTGACCAGACCGACGTGTGGTGCGGGTGGTCGCTCGTCTCGCCCGACACGCCCTTCTTCATCGGGAAGTGGCGGGTGATCGGGTCGCCGAAGGGGCCGATGAACGGGTAGAGGTACGGGCGGAGGCCATCGTTGACGTGCACGTTCGTGAACGGCTCGCCGTTGACCTTGACCTCGTACTCCCTATCCCCTTTCTTGCTGATGTCGACTGGCTTCTTCTTGGTCATCTCCTCCCTCCACGAGGGGCCGTTCGGGTCCACACCCAGCTCGAGCTCCTGGTCGGGGTGCATGTACGGGATGACCATCGCGATCTCGGTCTTCTTGTCGTCGGCGGTCCACGCGTCGGCCGGGTACCACGCGTCCTTCTCCTCGTCCTTGAACCAGACGATGCCCTCGATCTCGTAGTTCTTGTCTAGCACCTTGGTCACGGGGCAGTTAACTCGCTCGTGCGCCCCGGCCAAGACGACGATGTGCAGTTCTTGCATGCTAGTTCCGAAGGCCGATAGCTTAAAAAACGTATGTTGAGGAACCAGAGGATCACGTCGGAGGCGGCCGGAACGCGATGACAGGATCGACCAGCCCGGCGGCAGCGAACGCCTCGGCACGTTCCCGGCACGGCTTGCAATGCCCGCAAGGGCTCGCCTCGTCGAAGGCACAGCTCCACGTCCACTCGAACGGGACGCCGAGGGACTTCCCGAGTATGACCACGTCCGCCTTGGTCTTTCCCTTCAAGGGGAGGATGAAGGTGGGGGCCACCGCCTTGTTACCGACCTTGAGCTGCGCCACGAGCTTCTCGATGGCGTCGAAGAACGGCTGGCTCGCATCAGGCAGCGGATCCGACGTGATGTGGCCCGAGATGATGTACCTCGCCCCGTAGATGTCGGCGAAGTAGGTGGCGATCGCGTTGAACACGAGGTTCCGGTACGGCACGTAGTAGTCGGACGAGCCAAACAAGCTCGGCACCGGGTACCCGGCGAGCTTCAGCTCGAACACCTCCATGATGTAGGGGACGGGCACGTCCACGGCCTTGATGCCGAGCGCCTTGCAGACGTGCTCGACCGCCTTCAGCTCGCGGGCCGGGCGGTTGTGGTAGTGCATGGAGAGCGGTATCACGTCGTAGCCATCGCTTCGCATCCAGTAGAGCGTGGTCACCGAGTCGAGCCCGCCCGAGAACAGCATGACCGCCCGCTTCTCGGGTATCTGTTCATCGGGTTTCAGGATCGCCCGCACCGCCGCCACGATCGCGTCGTTGACGTTGGAGGGTCGTAACCCAAGGCCTTCCATTAAGGGGGCTGGATCCCCCCGGATGGTGCACCCGAGAAACTCGAACGATTCATCGATGCCTTCGGAACGCTGGCCGGGCGGGACGCGTTCTATCACCGGCGGGGCGATCTTCACTCCAGCGTCGCGGATGGCTTGATATATTGCCATGACGAGCGTGTCGACGGCCATGGCCTCCGGGCCGACGAGATCGTATTGATTTTTTTGCGATCCCTTGGTCGTGGCGGCCTTGATGATCGCACCTGCGGCGTCGTCGATGGCAACGGGTTGCACGAGGCCGTCCTTCAAGCCGGGGTACCGGACGTACCCGCTGGAGATCGATTCGACGACCGCCCGGGTGAACCCGTCCCCCGGGCCGATGATGAAGGACGGGCGCAGGATCGTATATTCCATTCCAGATCGTTCCACGAGTGATTCTGCTGCCTCCTTTGACCGCAAGTATACCTCGACCTCCGCTGTGCACGCAACAGGAACTCCAACGCCCAGGCCTGAGAGGTGGATCACCTTGGGCACGCCCGCTTTCCGCGCAGCGTCGAGCACCCGCCCGAGCAGCTTCACGTTGACCTCGTCGATGTGGCTCTTGGAACCCCTCGTTATCGCCACCAAATGGACGACCGCCATAGCTCCCCGGAACGCGGCCTCGAGGTCACCGATGGCGTAACCATTGCAAACGAATGCCTTTATGCCAAGTTGGCCGAGCTCAGCTGCGGCTTCGTCGCTGCGGACAATGCCCCGAACAAAGATCCCTTGCTGCAATGCCAGCCTGGCGACGGCGGTTCCCAGGAAGCCGTTCGCCCCCGTGACTGCGATCAGCACCGTGCCGGTCATCCCCTCACGGTTGTTGTGAATTCGCGAGCATATTTCGAACGGGGCAATATTCGTATAAAAAGGCACTACCTAGCAGCATAATCGTGAAGACTATACCGCACTCGCGGAAAGGAACATGGCGCAAAGCACTTGGCTTTGCTCTCATCATCTTGGTTCCCACGTGCTTTGGATGCTACGCTTATTCTTGCGCTGAGTCGGTCTTACAGTTCGCCTCGTACCTCGGCAGCGAGCCCGTCGATTATGGGGCGCTGATCCCCGCCAACCACGCGAAACTCGAGGCCATGTCCCGTGGGTTCGAGTTCTATCTCGAGCGGGACAACCTGCCCCTCAACTACACGCTCACTGCGGTGTGGAGGAGTGACTTCGATGCGATCAGCCATTTTGCCGTCGGAGGCGACGCGGCCATCTGGTCAGGCATGTCGCTCGCTATGGCCTCGTTCAAGTATGCAGTGGCCCAGCGACACGGGGATGCGACCGAGGTCTCGAACGCGACGCGGCTCGTTCGGAAGCTGGTCGACGGGGTGTCGCTGCTGCTCGCCGTGCCAAACGGAGGCATCGGCCCGGCGTACCCGGGCGTCCTCGCTCGGAGCGTCTCGCCGAAGGACTGGAGCGATGCACATCCGGGCATCGCCGGGTACCCGTATGGCAGCGAGGCGGATCACGTTGACGTGTTCGACGGTGCGGGCGACTATAGCGACTGGTTCTGGATAGGCTACCCGTCGCTCGACCAGTACTCGGGCGTCATCATGGGTGTCACCGTGGCGCTCGCGATCGTCGACGACCCGTACGTCCGCTCCCGAGCGCGGCTGCTCGCGGCGCAGATGGTCGAGCACTTCAAGGACACCGGCTGGAACCTTGCCGACGGCAACGGGCGCACGACCGGGCAGTCGTTCCTGTACTCGATCGAGCACCCTGGCTACTGGCTGCTCGCGACGCTCTTCATGGGCACCCTGGCCGATCCGGGCGCCTACCTCGACTTGTACTACCACTGGGCCATCGACCGCGGCTACGCCGACTACAACGTGCTCAAGGTAGACCTCCGCGCTTTTACACTGTTCAATTACTTCTCGATGAACATCAACTGGGTCATCTTCTACGCGATGGCGACCTTCGAGAGCGATCAGGCCCTGCGAGCGCGGTACCAACGCGTGATGGCCGAGTGCATGTACCCCGTAGCTGCGAACCACAGGAACGCGTGGTACAACATGGCCTTCCTGCACGTGATGGGCAAGAACGACAGCTGGATCCAGCAGGATGTGAACGATCAGCTCATGCGGTTCGGGGTGGAGCGCATCCCGGGGCAGCCAAACTCGACCCGGCTCCCCGAGCGCGGGCTGAACGCGTCCGGGAACTATTATCACGACCTCGTGGGCGAGGAATGGCCTCGCACGACGTTTTCAGCCTGGCTGGAGGAGAATCCCTTGTTCCCGCAGCCGGCAGTGAACCCGGCAGCCTCCTTGCTCGAGGAGGACGAGTACCTCGCGAAGCCGAAGACGGTCGACCAGTACCACAGCGTGGACTTCCTGTGGCAGCGCACCCCGTACACGGCCTCCGATTACAGCCCTGCCCGCCGGCAGGACTCCGGCCTGGCCTACTTGCTACCATACTGGATGGGGCGATTCCACGGCAGCATCCCCGGAGGTGAATGAGCTATTTCAGATGATACACGGCCGGAAAGCCAATACCGGGCCGTACTTTCGATGTCCAACGAGATCCTACCAGCGTGGAACATCCTCGCCGCTTGCATAATGCTCGCTGCCAGCATCGCCACGCTGCTCGTGTTCACGGCGGGAGATGGCCGTTACGTGCCTACCGGTTCTGTCCTGGGGTTCCAGGGCCCGTCATACTTCTACGTCACGGGCTTCTGGGGCATCTTGCTCTCCCTCGGCTGGGGGATCTCGATCGCCACCAAGCTCAAGCGCCTGTCCATCTCGGCGCGCCGGGACGGGGCGATCCTCCTCCGCGAGCGAGTCATCGGGAAAACCCGCGAGGTGATCATACCCCCAGAGGGACTCAAGGCATTTTTCGTCGACCGGCATCCCAGCCCGGGCGGGGTCGCGTGGCTCGTCATCGGGTTCGGGTGGCTCGCGTTTCTCCTTCAACTGGCGATGCCAAACTTCCAGCTACCCTTTCTTGAACATCCCGTCACGGGAATGACTTTGCTGGTGTTCGGTGGGTGCATAGCCGCGACCGCGGTCATGGGCGTGTCAAGGCCCGGCCTCTGCCTGGTGCTGATGGACGCTGCAGCCTGCCACTTTATCAAACTTCCTGGCGTCATTTCCGCCGAGACTCTCGCAAGCGAGATGACCACGGCCCTAGAGAAATCGTTCAAACTGCAACCAGTTGTGCTTTCACGAACCGCTTTCGAGTTAAAAAATAGGGACTGGTTCCGGACGACGCTTTTCGGTTCCGTGGCTGTCCTCATCATCGGTTCGGTGAACGTGGTGTTCCTATTAGCGGGAACATCGTTGTCATGTATGAATCAGGGTTCAGCTTGGGTGACGGTAGTGTCGGGTTGCCTGGGGATGGTCTTCAATATTAACCGCGGGAATGCCTTGCCTCTGCACACGCGGGTCGCGTTCCATACAACACTGGCGTGGAACGGGAAGCGCGATGTACCTGGGCCTTGGTTGTTCGTGGTCGGGATCGCCGGCTGCGTGATCTCGTGGTACTTCGTCGGGTTGCATGCCCGCTTTGATATGACCGGTTTGGTTGATGGCCTGTACAAGGTCATCTCGCTCGGCGCAGTGTCCCTTCTATACACGTCTTGGTGCATCTATTTCGCCATGGATCCTTCCCACCGGGTGCTCGTTAGCCTGGGGGGCGGGTATTCAGCGGCGATTGGTGCGTCTTCAACGTCCGTCCAGCAATCGAGCAGACCGCGTCATCGTGTGTTCGATGGTGATTTGTGGATGCTTGCAATAGCTCTCCTTTTCGGGGCCGTTTCAGTCATCACCTTCTGCCTCGGTTTGCTTAGCTGATGAACCTCTGGTATGCCCCGCGAGCTTGAAAAAGCACCTTTGGGCTCGGGCTTCGCCGCGTGTCTCAAGCAAGGGTCGCAATTTTCCCGTTTCGAAACCGAGGTTGGTTGAATGGAGTTTTATACTCTCATTGTCTCTTCTAGAACAACGACATGATCGAAGACATTCTCGGGCCGGTAGTCAGCATCTCCGCACTCATTGCGTTGTGGATGTTCGAGGGCTTCGCACTGAAATACGTGGATCAAGTCGTCGACGAGGGGCGCACTGTCCGAAAGATGGTGCTTTGGAGCGTTTTGTTCGTCGCGGGGGTCGCCGCCGGGTTCTTCATGGTGACGGACTCGTTCACGAGCGGTGCCACGTTCGCCCTCGTCTTAGCGATGATCCTCTCGAAAAAGATCGATAACAAGCTTTGGTTCTACCAGATCGTCATCGTCTTCGGCTCGTACATCATCATCTTGAACCTGGTCATCGAGAGCGCGCTGTCGTGGGTCGTCGACTTCTTCGAAACTTCGCTGGTGTTCGTGATCGTGCTCGCCGGGTCGATACTCGACGAGGTCTCCCACGGCGCGCTGGAGGGCAAGTCGCGGTCGATGAGGTGGTTTGGGGAATGGCGCTTCGTCATGAAGATACTGGTGGTGCTGATGGCCATCTTCATCCCCTTCGTTCAGTGGTACCACGCGCTCTCGTGGATCTTGTTCGACATGGCCTACGAGATCACCGCGCGGCGGTACGCAGCATCGATTATCAAGAAGCCTGAGCCCATCATCCTTTGACCTCCATAGCGCCATCTCCACGTCGCCGGGCCGGTCGTCCCTATGCGAGGCACTCGTCCCTTTTTTAATCGGATTCGCCCGCCCGGCGCAACGTGTCCCGGCACTCGTTTTCGGCCCCTTGGTGGTGGGAAATCATGGCCTTAAAAATCTTGAGGGCATACCTACTATCGTGACCATCCATGCTGATGCAAGATGAAGACTTCTTGAACGACCCGCTGTTCACCCTCGGGATGGCGGTGGCGATCGGCGCCGTCTTGATCGTGATCTCGGTCGTCGCGCTGAGCATCTATATGAAGCAGAAAAGCAGGCTGCTGCTCTACTTCTTCCTGTCGTGGATGATATTCGGCATATTCATCATCTTGACCGACGGTATAGCGATCTTCTTGGGGGAAGTATTGGGCGAGGCTGAGCTCGCCGTGCTCCTGTTCCAGGTCTCGTTCGCGTTGATAGCCCCGTGTTGCGTCATCTTCTTCTTCGCGTTCGTCGATGAGGCGATGCACGAGGGTCTCGGCATGAAGAAGACAATCGTGGCCTTCGTGGCGTGCTCGATCATGGGTGCGTTCGTGATCATCGTCCCGTTCGGGTTCATCCCCTCGACCCCAGAGTCAGCTGCGAAGATCGCGCCGATCATATCCGGCACGATCGTTAACGCCGACCTCGAATTCGTCTGGATCCAGATCGTCAACGTCGTCTTCTTGCTGGAGGGGATCGCGGGCTTCTATTGGACATTGAACACGTTCCGCAAGGCACCGCCCTCAATGAAGAAGAATGCGACCACCTTGCTTCTCTTCGGTATTCTATTGCTCGTCGGTCTCATCATCCAGTTTTCCGCGGACGAGCTGCTCTTGATGGTGCAGACGGTGATCCTCATCCTGGTCACCCTTGGGACGTTGCTCGTGATAAAGAAGGAACCGAGGATTGCGCACCTCTTGCCGTACACGGTCTACAAGCTCATCGTGACGAGCAAGAACGGGCCGAAGTACTACACGAAGTCCTGGGCCGAGTCCGGCATCGACGACGACATGCTCGCAGGGCTTATGAGCGCGATCGGCACCGTCGTCAAGAACACGCTGCAAAAGATAAAGACGGGTGCGATCTCCGAGATCAAGATGTACAAGGGCGTCATGCTCACGGAAATGCGATACTTGCCCGTCAACATCGTCCTCGTGGCGTCGAGGGCCTCCGGGGCGCTCAAGGAGTCGCTTGAAGGATTCAGCGAGGAGTTTATGAAGGCCTTTTACGACGATCTCTATGACAAGGACGGGTTTGCGAAGGAGGTTCTTGACGCGTTTGGTACCTTCACGGACGCGAAAATGGTTCCGTTGATCGACAAGTACTTCAAGAACGTCCCAGTGTTCGAGACCGGCACTCGAGGGAGCGAATTGCCTGGTGTCGTGACCTCCATCGCCGACGGTGCGGGCTCTACTGAGCCGTGATTTATCCTTGCCCTTCCCTCTTCCTTTTCTGGTCATATTTTGGAGTTTTTCTCTCCTTTCTGGCCACGTTATAGCGCTTTTCTCTTCAGACGGAGTACCTCGCCGAATCCCAGAACGCCTTGTACATCGGCCAGAAGGCGGCGTTCTTCAGGAAGAGGAGCGCACCCCTTAGCCTCCCCTTCTGTACGTACGGCTCGGCGAATGCCTCGATAGCAGCGTCGTCCATGTCCTTGAAACGCTCGTAGGCTTTCATGTACTTGCCCGCGTAATATGGAGACCTCTTCCACATGGCCTCGAACCGGTGGATCGCATCGTCCAGGCGGGATTCGAGCCCATCCCCGCTTTGGCCCTCGACGGCCTTCACGATCGATCCGGCCAGCATGCGACCAGCCACGAAACCAACCCTGATGCCGGCGCAAGTGAGCGGGTTGGTGAAGGCCCCTGCAGCCCCGATGAGCACCACCCTGTCCTTGGCGAAAGTTGGCATCCCGCCGAGGGCCATCTGCTTAGCCTGGATCTCGTAGGACTGGCCGTGGTACTCCGCCGTGCCCTTGATGAAACCCAGCTTTGCCTTCCCCGGCCCGTAAGGGAATTTATACTTGTAACCTCCGTCGTACTTGCCCCCGTACCAGAAGGTTATGGTGTGTTCGTCGCCCGGCTCGTCGGGTACGAGGTATTGCATGAGCGTGATGATCTTCGGCTCTGGGAACCCCATGGTAGTTCGGACGCGCGAGTTTGGCCCATCCGCCCCGATGACCACCCTGGCAAGCGCGACGAACCCGGACTTGCACGATAACCTGACGAGGTTCTCGCTCGCGTCGACCTCCAAGACCTGGTCCCATCGAACCTCCCCCCCGGCACCAATGTACGCCTCGATGACGTGGCGCAAGAAGCTGGGACGATCCAAGATGTGTAATTTGAACGGATCCTCCGTCGCGTGTTTCATACCCCAGTATTCTCGCACAGTGTCCACGTACGTGGTGATGTCGCTTGGCTCGATTCGGATCGGGGCGATCTCTTCGAAAAAGCCATCGCTCACGCCCTCCCCGCACTTGTGGTGGTACTTGTCGTATTCCGCCGGGTCCTCGTGCTTCTCGATGAGCAAGACCCTCAGCAGCGACCGCGTGTCGAACAGTTTCAGGTAACACGCGGCGGGCGCGCCCGCCGGCCCCGCGCCCACGACGACGACATCGTATACTTGGCCTTCAGCGGTGTCGCAAGGCCCCATGATCGTAATAACAAATTAAAGAATATTTATTCCTTCCGACGCGCCTACTTCGCGAGCCGCAGCCGCTTCAAGAACCGGTACACGATCATGGCCGGGTAGTTTATCCGGTAGGCCCTTAGGAAGTTCTTCTCCATCACTTGTTCGAGCGGGTGGCCGTCCGGCCCCCCCTCGCACGACTCGACCCCGCCGAGGACGTCCCCCGTCTCCGTGAAGGCCCGGGCCCGGCAGCCCCCGCAAGTGTTCTTGTACTTGCAGCTGCCGCACTTGCCGCCGACCTCGCGGTTCCGCAACTTCTGCACGAGCGGGTGCGTGTCCCAGATGCCCTTGAGGGCGTGCGGGTCGTCTAGCACGTTACCGAGGTAGACGTCGAGGAAGTTGCACGGGTACACGTTCCCCGCGTGGTCGACATTGAAGTAGTTATTGCCGGCGCTGCAGCCGCGGGACATGATGGCCATGAACGCGTGCTTCTGCACCTTCCGCCACGTCTCCTCCCTGACCGGGTGGGGCATGCAGTCCCAGGGAGTCACTGGGTTGCCATAATTGCAGATCTTGTAGTGGTCATAGGTGCGCAGCTCCTCGGGGGAGAGCTGGAGGTCGGGGAACTCGACCGCGCGCCCTGCGCTGAACATGGGGTAGGCATCCTGGAACACGTGGAAGCCGCCCTTCTTCTTCAAGAACTTCCCGATCGCCTCCATCTCGCCAATGTTCTTCTTGGTCACGACCATGCCCGAGGTGATGTACATGCCCTTCTTGAGGGCGAGGTCGATCGCGTTCAGGGCCCTTTCGTATGCGTCGGGCTTCGGCGGCCTGAGCTCCCTCACGAGCTCCGGGTTGAGCGAGTCCAGGGGGATGTTCAGCGTGAGCGTGAAGTCCTTGTAGGCACGGGTGTACTCGTCTACCATCTCCTCGGTGAGGAGGTAGGCGTTCGTGCCCATCTCTACGTGTTTCAAGGTCTTCTTGAGCTTCTTGAAGTCGTCGGCGAGGGCAATGATGTCGTTGAACCTGAGGGTGGGTTCCGCGCCCACGAAGCAGAAGACCTCGAACTTCATCTCGCCCACTTGCGGGAGCAATTGCTCGCGGATTTCGTCGACGGTGAGCTCGGGCTGCAAGTGCGCGGGGGTCACCCCGCGTACTATCTCGGAGCGCGGGACGTCCTTTTCCGCGTCCTTGATCCGCTTGGCCTGGTAGCAGAACACGCACCGGAAATTGCACTTCTTCGTGAGCTCGAACGACACGAGGTGGGGGTGGGGGTAGTCGAGGACGCGGGATTGCATGGTATGATCTTTCCACGAGGCCGGGGCTTAAAAGGAACCGGGTTTCGACCGGAAGCACGCGATCCTCGCGCCACCTCGCGCCCCCCACAGCTCCAGCTTTGAGCAAGGGTGCTTGGAAAATGAATATCCAATCGATCAGATGATGAAATATATTAGGGATGAGGCGGATCAGATCAACATTCCACAGCGTGTCGTGGCAGTTAACCGAGGACGTGCTTCGCAGTGCATGACGATGGCGATTTACCAGGTGCTGGATCGGATCTGGAGCTGTTGAAGCAAAGGCTCGAGTCTTTGATCTCCGGGATCATCGAGGACGCCGGCGAGATCGCAGAGATCATCAAGAAGATCAAGAACTCGCCCAGCTTCTTCGCGGGTATGATGGGGGGTATGCCTGGCGTCGAAAAGAAGCTACACGACCTGAAGAACCTCCTCCGGTCGATCGACGGCTTCGATCGCGTGTCATCGACCATGCCGCTCACGCTCTTCCCGACCCCGCCGCCATCGCCTGCGGGGTTCACGAGCATCAACGCCTATGCACAATTACCTGGAAGGCCACGCCTCGAGTTCAACGGGCCATATTTCACCTTGAACGGCCTTTTCAACCAGGGGCTCGACCTTGGAACCATCGTTGAGTTCCACTCGAGCTCCCTCGCGGGCATGGACGCGTGCTTGACCTGCGCCTTCGTCATGATCGATGCATACATGCGAAGCGAGGCCATCGACACGAAGAGCGTGCGCTTCATCACGGCAGAGCCTATGCGGTATGGGGCGTTCTTCAAGCGGCTCGAGCCCGCCATCGACCAGCACGCGCGACTGGACTGCATCAAGGTGGCGTCGATTGACACGATCTTCGACGCCAGGTCGCTGCTGGAGAACCTCGCCCTCACCATCGACGTGCCGAAGCATGGCCTCGTCATCATCAACTGTGTCGACACGATCATCGGGCTGCTCGGCTATGATAGCATGGCCCGGCGTGACCGGCTCAAATCCGCCCTATTCCAGGCTCTACGGCAGACCGCCAGGGACAACGACGCGATCGTGGTCGTCACGTCGCTGATCCTCGGCAAGCCGCGGCAGTACGAGCGGGAGACATACGACTACATGGCGAGCGTGGAGCCCCAGTCAGCGGGATGCCTCAAGCTCAGAGTGCTCGGTCGTGGTCAGACCTACATCAACCGGCGCGAGGACGGCTTCCTCGTGAGTGCGGAGCCCGTCGCCTTCTCCCCGCCCGAGGCGGGCGCGCCAGTCGGGGTGCGCGGGGGCCCTGCCAAAGCCGATGATTCGACGATGGCACGGGTCGAGGCGTTTAATGCGCTGGTTCTCTCCATGCAAGAGGATGCGCAGGGCGGCTCCATAACCGTGGATGCCCTTGTAGAACAAGCCTTGTCGCGTTCCGTGGCTGCCAGCGCCGAGGAAGCCTTGTCGTTGGTGGCTGCTTTGAAGAGGATGCGCCTGGTTGCGGATCTCGGCGACGGAACCATCACCGCGGCTCGTTGACCTCGTTGCCACGATGTAACCCGCTCGGGTCTCCTTGTCACATCGTGTAATTAGCTGAACGTTCAACGTGACAAGCTGAAGGTTGCTCGTTTTTTCATTTTTTCGTTTTGAAAGTTCAAACCTTTTTGCCTCTATATTAAGTCATTTATGTTTTTTTCAGACAACTTTTTTGAATTAGAAAAGGAGGGATCGCGTGAATTCCGGAAGTGATCGTCATGACCAAATTCAACCTGGTGACACACAGGAACAGCATCATCGGGACTCGCACCCGCGTGGAGGATTCTTGCGAGTCCGGCTTGTGCCCGATCTGCATCGCCGACTGCCCCGTCTTCTGCGAGGTGAGCAAGTCGGCGCTCCGGGGCCGCGAAACGCTCTACCCGCTGCGTGAATACTTCGGCGACTCGACCGCGGGCACGCCCAAGGACTACGGGCTCAGCTTCAGCGACTTCCAGATCCAGTTCGAGGTCAGGGGTGCCAAGGGCATCGCCGAGGACATGGACAAGGCCATCTTCCCCAACGCCGACATCACGACCAAGTGGGGCAACATACCGCAAAAGGTGCCGCTCGTCATCGCGGGCCTGGGTTCGACCTACGTCGCCAAGCGCAACTGGATCGGCCTGGCGCACGGCGCCGCCTTGTCGGGCTGCTCGCTGACCGTCGGCGAGAACGTGTGCGGCATGGACTCCGATGCCAAGTTCGAGAACGGCAGCAAATATCCCCGCGTCGTCGACACGGAGGACATGAAGTTCCGCGTCACCTCGTTCCGCGATTACTGGGACGGCAAGCACGGCGACATCATCGTCCAGCGCAACGTCGAGGACACGCGCCTCGGCGTGTTCGAGTACGTCACGAGCAAGCTCGAGGTCACGAGCCTCGAGGAGAAGTTCGGCCAGGGCGCCAAGGCCATCGGCGGCGAGGTGCGGCTCGAATCGCTCGAACGTGCCCAGCTGCTCGCCAAGCGCGGCTACCTCGTCATCCCGGACCCGTTCAACCCGGACGTGATCGAGCAGTACAGGGCGGGGCACATCATGGACTTCGAGCGCCACTCGCGAGTGGGCATCACGAGCACCGAGGCCTTCCTCGAGGGCCTCGACACGGCCAAGGCCATGGGCATCAAGAACCTGTTCATCAAGACCGGCGCGTACCGGCCCTCGGCGACCGCGTGGATCATCCGCCTCGGCGTCGAGGGCAAGGTCGACGGAATGACGTTCGACGGCGCGGGCGGCGGCACCGGCATGTCCCCGGTCACGATGATGAACGAGGGGTCCATCCCGACCGTCTACCTCACCGCCATGGTCACGGGCTGCCTCGACATGATCAAGAAGAAGACGCCCAGCGCCAAGATCCCGACCATCGCCATCGCCGGCGGGCTCGCGAACGAGACGCACATGTTCAAGGCGCTCGCCATGGGCGCGCCGTACGTGACGTGCATGGCCATGGCCAGGGCGCCCATCACCGCTGCCATGAAGGGCTCGTTCGTCGAAAAGTGCATCAAGGCGCGCTCGGTCACCAAGGCCATGCTCGAATCCCTCGGGTTCGACAAGGCGAAGGATCCGGCCTCGCTCACGATGGAAGAGGCGTTCATCGTCGCCGACGAGCTCAAGCGGAGGTACCCAGGCAAGCAGATCTCTGGCGGCGCGATGGGGGTCTACAGCTACTTCACGAACCGCCTCGGCACGGGACTCAAGCAGCTCCTCGCGGGAGTCCGAAAGTTCAAGCTCGACCTGCTCGACCGCCGCGACATCGCATGCATCTCCGACACGGCCTACGAGGTCTGCAAGACGTGGGGCATCGGCGTCGAGAGGCAAGACACGCTCGACCTGGAGGAGGTAAAGGACCAGATCTTCTCCGGGCGGTATTGATGCCGTCGCGAGTCCGAAAAAGCAGTATTTATCCTCCTCTTTCTATACAACGAAGCGTAGATGGCTTGTCATCTGATTATGTCCCAAGGAAAATAAGGAATTGTGAGAAGCGTGATGCAAGGCGAAGGAGGTAGGGACTAGGCGCCCTTGGCCTTCTTCTCCCGCTCGAGGATGGCAGAGCCGTCGGTTCTCACCTTGTTGACCGCTCCTGCCTTCTTGTGGGATCCCTTCTTCTTACCGATCACTCCGAGGGCGATCGCCCCAACGCCCGCTACTGAGATGACAATGATGATGATCGTTATGACATCGAGACGCAACCAATCGAATGATGGTGACGAGCTGCTTGTGTCGTGTTCGTTATGGTTCGACGTGCGCTCTGAAACGATTCCGGGCGGGTGATAGGATGTATGCTAAAAGGCAATTGGGTATGCCTCGGATGAAAAGTTCGTAATTATAATGCGATTCCGGATGTTATACGACGGGATACTCGATAAAGGGCTCGGGAGGGTGGAAAGGCTTTTTAAGCGCCGGGAACCATCTAACACATGGCAACTATCTCAAAGGAACCGCAAGATCACGCCCGATCAGAGGCGGTGTCCGTCTCGCGGGGCACAGACAACCGGTATTTCACGAACTTCGACCTCGTGGTCATCGCGATGCTCGCCGCGGTGGGCAACATCATCTCGGTCAGCCTCGACTACTTCAAGTTCGTGTTCCCCAAGACAGGGCCCCCCTTCTTTCAACTGTTCGGCGGGTATCACCTCATCTGGATGGTCCTCGCGTTCGGCATCACGAGGAAGCAAGGTTCCCCGACGTTCGTCGCCGCCATAAAGGGCATCTTCGAGTTCATGTCCTGGGACGCGTTCTTCGGGCCGTGGGTCATCGCGCTCAGCCTCGTCGAGGGGGTCGGCATCGACGTCGGCTTCTACTTGTTCAAGAGGCTCCGATCGGAACGTGCCCGGTGCATCATCGCCGGGGCACTGGGCAACTTGTTCCAACCGGTCGTCTCGTACAGCATCGTTTTGTACTACATCGGGAAGCCGCTTCCCACCATCCCGATTTTGCTCGCCGCGATGGCCTTTGCGGTCGTCTCCGGCGCCCTGATCGCGGGGCTCCTGGGCTTCGAGCTGGTTAGGGTCGTCAAGCGCAAGGACGTGCAGGCCTTCATCAAGTCCGGATGACGGCAAGGCATGACGGCTTGAGCCCTTCCCTTTCTCCTACGTGTTCACACCATCGGCGAGCGCAACCACGCCAGGTTGAACCTGTAATGCAAGTGGCTGGAGATCAAGTGAACCATGCCGTCGGGCGCTTGCACGGCGGCCAGGTACCCCGCTGGCTCGGCGTGCGTGGCGTCCATCGTGAAGGACCTGATGAAGTCCGCGGATGGGAAGACCCGGCCCCTCGCGTCCCCGTCCGACACGAGGCGCTTGCACGTCCATGACTTCGCCTCGTCGAACGACAGTGCAGAGAACATGCCGTGCACGACCCGCGCGTTCCCGGAGGCGTCGGCGATCTCGATCCCGTCCACGTCGCCCCCGTCCCTCCGCCGCTCGCCCGTGAATCCGATGAAGAGCAGCGGCCCCTCCAGCAATCGCATCAAGACGAGCCGCTGGCCGCCGCCGATCGGCGGGAACGGGCTGGGCGAGTAGGTCCACGTCGCGCCGCCGTCGGTGGACGTGCTCGCCGGCATCTTGCCGTCGATCGTGTCGCCGCGGCCGAACGCGAGCAACGAGCCGTTGGCCAGCTCGACTGCGCTCGCGTGGATGCCGGCGATCCATGCCCCCGTGGTGCCGGCCTTGAACGACGGGAACGGGCGGCCCAGGCCGAGGTCGCGCCATGTCTTCCCGCCGTCCTTGCTCGCGTGCACCGCGGTGCCACCGCCGCCGCCCTGGCGTGCGTCGCACAGCTGCAGGAGCGTCCCGTCCCGGAGCTGCCTCGTGCATGCGATGACCTGGTTCCGGGTCCGGTGCAATAAACCTTCGTGTTCGGCCGAGATCACGCGAGGCTTGCTCCACGTCGCCCCGTCGTCGGCGCTCTCGCGCAAGACCAGGATCAAGTTCGTCCACGTCTGCGCCTCCTCCATCCCGTTGAAGTGCATGATGCGGCCGCCGGCGTTGAACAGCGACGAGCCGGTCATGTTCCGGTCGGCCGCCTTGAAGAAGAGCGAGGCCGGTTCCCACGCCGCTTGGCCTCGGCGGAGACGGGAGGACAGGATGTTCATCTCCCGGCCGCGCTCGGTCATCGTGTTGAACCAGCACGCGATCAGATCCCCGTTGTCGCACCAGGTGATCGCTGGGCAATGGCTGTGCTTGTAGAAGGGCACCAGGGGCTCGTCGTCCGTTAGATCCGGTTCTATGACGTACGGAACGGGGGCGGCGAAGAACGGCTTATCCATGTCCACGGCGGGTTGCCAGTCGTGGCGTAACTGCTGGACGCCTCGGAAGAACGCTGGAGGGGGAGGCGGGTCCAATGGCGCTCCACCTGGCATGGAGGCCTGCACGACGCGGAACCCGATGAACCTCGACTTGTCCTCAGGGAGTGCTGCGAGCCGGTTCGCCGAGCGGAGGTGCCACGCGAGCGTCTCGTAGCTGCCGCCCCTCGTGACCTTGCAGTCCCCGTCCTTGTACCCGACCGGGTCGACTTGCGCGCCGGCGATGTATGGTCCATACCAATCGAGGCACCATTCCTCCACGAGCCCGTGCATGTCGTGCAAACCAAACGGGTTCGCCGGCCTCCTCCGCGTGGCGACCGGATCGCCGCTATCGTCGACGGGTGCAGCAACCTTCCAGTCGTCCGGGTTCTCGATGCGGTGCTCGGCGGGGAGGGTGTCGCCAGTCCAGTACTGCGTCGTCGTGCCCGCCCTGCACGCGTACTCCCATTCCGCCTCGGTCGGTAAGCGGTACGGCTTACCCTCCTTCTCGGAGAGCCAGTTGCAGAAGGCCACCGCATCGTCCCACGTGACGAACAATGCCGCCGCGTCGTCAGCCTCGCCCACGCATGCGATGCCGCGATAGCGAGCATGGTCCTTCCGAAACCGCTCGAACTGGGCATTCGTCACGGGTGCATCGGACATGAAGAAGGGGGTGGTGATGCGAACCTCGTGCACGGGCACCTCGTCCCAGTCGCCGTCCTTCTGGCCCATCGAGAACCTCCCGGCGGGGAGGGAGACGAGTGCCATGCCGATCGAGTTTTCAATGTTCATCTCCATCCTCACATCCGGCCGGGATCGTTAAAACGATTCAAGGTGGAGGGCATCTCAATACATGAAGTAGGCACGGTATTCGAGCGGCGAGGCCTTGCACCTGGGGCAAATCGCCACGTCGTCCGACCCGGCGATCGGTGGGTACCCACGCGATTCCATGCGCTCGCGCCCATTGGCACGAAGGAGCAGCTCGTCCTTCGTGAACAGCCTCCCGCCACACCGCGGGCAGCGCGTGCCCACGCAAGAGATGTGGCCTTTCGGTTGGAATGGGTCTTGGATGTGGTGGAATTCGGCAGCAACGGCGAGCCACTCCTTCCACGTCGGGGGTGCCGGGTTGACGCGCTGCACGGTAAAGCCTGGCCCGTAAACGCGTTCGATGGCCTCAACGTTCACGGCGTGGAACTCGGCCCCGCAATCCAGGCACAAGACGGCCGTACAATGGAAGTAATCGTAGCGCCCGCCCGGGGAGCCTATCGGTTCCCTGCCAGGGTGGATAGCCAGCCCGAAACCCCCGTGCTCGTCGACCCAGCAGTCTTCATCCCCCAGAACCACACCAAACAAGCACGACGGGCATTCGAATTCAAACGCGCGCGCGGTCATCAACCTCCTATTCTTCACTATTATGTCTGTGCTGAAGCTTGAGAAGACATTCCAAACAATTTCTCGAGATAATCTTTCGCGGAAGCTTCCCAGGAGAACTTGTTGAATAAGGAGATCCCGTTCGTGATTAATCTGCAATACTGCGGCTTGTTCGCGTAGTAGGAGATAGCCTTCCCAAGCACCCTCGATAGCTCTTCGACCATCGACCAGAACACCGGGTTGAGCTTGTCCACGGGTTCTTGGATGGGGCGCCTTTCTCCGAATTTCGTGCCGAGAAGGTACTTCCAGTTCTCCGCGGTCTCTGTGCTCGGGTGTTCGCGGTATAGAAAACCAGTCGGCTTGTCGAGGGCGTCGCCATGGTATCTACGGCAGAAGGCCAGAACGCGCTCGGTCAAGTTCCCCGTCTCGACGGGGCACACCTGTTGGATCAACCCGCCCGTCGCCCGCGCGATGACCGGCACTCCGCTCGCGTAACCCTCGTTCGCCGCACCGAAGGGCTCATAATAGGACGGCATGATGATGTAGCTCGCGGCCCGCTGGAGCTCCTGGTACCCGGCAGCGAGGCGGAACGGGAACACCATCGCGTTATCAGGGAACTCGCGGCAAAGGCCCTCGAGATAGGCGATACCGTCAAGGCCGTGTGGGCCCGGGATGGGGGCGAAGACGAAATAGCCGGCGCCCTTCCCTGAACGATGCAGGAACCGGTAAGCCGCTGCCGCCGCGACCTCGAACCCCTTCTGTTTGGGGTCGTCACGCCCGAAGACGAGGAAGATGGGCTTGTCATCGGCCGCGAGGTCTATTCGATGCCCCCAACGCGGTGCCATGTCGGCACGGGTTCGGAGTAGCCCCGTGAACTCCAGCCGCGCCGCGCGCTTGAAGGCCAGGATGTCCTCGACGCTGCGGGCATCCACCGGGAAGTGCAGCGGCACGAAGTTCCCGTTGTTGATGCCCAAGATGGGCTTGCTGGAGAGGAGCGGCTGGAGTTTCTCGGCCAGGCAGTCCCGCTGGAGCACGTCTGTCGTGAGCTCGATCGCGTACTGCTCCGAGACGGCAGACAGCCCTTGCATCAAGGGGATGCAGTGCTGGAGCACCGTCTGGCCGCGTGGGTCGCCCCTGAGGTCTGTGTCGTAGACGTTGTGCAGCGTGAGGTAACATTGGGTGAGCGGCCCCAGCTTCATCGACTCGACGGCCAGGGCAGTCTCCCAGTCGTGCAGGGATACCTTGTACGGGGGCCTCGCCGTGGCAGATAGCAAGCCGAGCACGGCGGGAACCGACTTGCACAAGAAGTGCGCGTCGCTGAAGAGGGCGTCGAACCGCCACGTGTCGATATACGGGTTTTCCCCGGCAAGAAAGTACTTGTCGGCCTTCACGAGATACATGGCATAGGCCGGCCGATCCTTCCTGGGCAGCGCCTTCAAGAGCTGGATCTCGTGGAACTGGCCGTTGTGGAACACCCTTCCGGCCATACATGTTCCGACGATCTCCCCCTCGCGGATGGCCCGCTTGGTACGCTCGATGTTCTGGAAACACGGCGTGATAAGGATGGTATCGCACCACCTCGACACCTCTGGCGGGAGCAGCTTCATAACCGCAGCGAGGCCGCCGACGGGGGCGTACTCGTTCTCGAACGATACGAACACGATGGTCCCGGCGTTGTTCATCATGCTACTCACACCTCCCCCAGACGGAGAAAGGGGCAAATAAATCAGGTCAGCTGGATCTTGATGTAGTCCTTTTGCAGCTCGAGCATCTCGTCGAGTATCTGCTTCGCTTGCCACGATGTTTCGATGACGGGATCGACGAGGAGTGCTTGGAGGGCGATCGACTTCGATCTCTGGAGGATCGCCTCGACGACGAGGTCCTGGACTGAGGCCTGCGCCCGCAAGAGGGCCGCGAGCCCCTTCGGGTACTCGCCGTACGCGACACCGTTCACCCCTTGCCGGTTCACGACGGCGGGGCACTCCACTACGAGATCCTCCGGCAGGTTCGCGTACACGCCCTTGTTCGGGACGTTCACCGACGGCTCGACGTAGTTCTTGTCCGTGACGATCCCCTCGATGATCGGGACGGCGCGCTCCTCGTCCGGGACGACGCACGAAGCGCCCTTCCCCTTCTCGATGCGGCGGGTCAGTTTCTTGAAGTCCGCCATCAAGACCTCCTCGTACGTCCTCATGAAGCGCCGGATGGCCGGTATGTCGGCCCGCTCCCATGCCCATTGGACGTACTCCCCGAAGTGGCTGTCCGGCGTGTAGGGCATGTAGCCGAACGACTCAAGGACGAAGGCGTTCAGGGCCAGCCCGTCGTAAGCCGCGAGCGAGCGCAAGAAGCCGGGGCCGTCCTTCCTTATCTTCGGGTACATGTCCTCACCCGACGCCTTGTCCTTGATCTCCAGGATGACGCCGAAGTGGTTCAGCCCGCCCGAGACGATGTCGAGCTCCTGCCTCGGCTTTCCGGTTATCTTCTCCACGTAAGGGAGGAAATGCTCGTACTCGTGGCACAGCCCGGCGAACCGCAACGAGGGGAACTTCCGCTTGATTGCGAGGCATATCCGGCTCATCGGGTTCGAGAAGTTGATGAAGAACGCGTCCGGGCATATCCGCGCGACGTCGGCGCAGATGTCGAGGATGGGCGGGATGACGCGGATCGAGTGGAGCAGGCCCCCCGGCCCGCCGTTCTCCCCCGTGACCTGCTTGTTCCCGAACTGCAAGGGAACTCGGTAGTCCATGTCCATGAGCTTGAACCGGGGCGTCACCTCGATCGAGTTGACGATGAACGTCGCGCCCTGCAGCGCCTCGGCCCTGTCCAGCGTGGATTCGAGGGCGAAATCCAGCTTCCGCTCCTCGACCGCGGCCGCGCACGCCTTAATGACGAGGTCGAGCGCTTCCTTGTTGATATCGTGGAGGCAGACCGTCGCCCCCCGCAACACCTCGCTCGCGAGGATGCTCCCGACCGTCCCGAGCCCGAACTGGAGCGACCCCGCGCCGATCAGCACGATCTTTTCCTTCTTTCCCATGGTGTCGGTTCACTTCCGTCCTTCTTGATTGGTAGACACGATCTTGATGATGTTCAGTATCACTTGCACGGCCTTTTCCATCCAGCCCACCGGGACGAGCTCCTTCTTGCTGTGGAAGTTCATCCCGCCGGCGAACAGGTTCGGGCATGGCAACCCCATGAAGGAGAGGCGAGCCCCGTCCGTCCCGCCTCGGATGGCCTTCCGGATCGGCTCGACCCCCGCCCCCCTCATGGCCGCCTCGGCGAGCTCCACTACCTTCGGGTTCTGGTCCATGACGGCCTTCATGTTCCTGTAGCCCTCCTTGAAGGCCACGGCGATCCTGGCCGCGGGCCACCGCCGCTGCACCCCCGCGACCCCGCCCTTGACGGCATCGACCTTGGCGTGGAGTGCGTCCTGGTCGAAGTCGCGCAGGATGAAGTCGATCTTCGCCTCGTTGACGCTCCCCACAGCGCGTGTCACGTGGAGGTAGCCCTGGCGATCCCTCGTGGTCTCCGGGGCGGACTCGTCGGGGAAGATGCCGAGCAAGTCCCGCATCACCCGGCTCGCGTTGACCATCGTGCCGTATGCATAGCCCGGGTGCACGTTATATCCCTGGATGGTGATCGAGCCGGAGGCAGCGTTGAAGCACTCGGCCTCTATCACGCCCACCTCGTCACCGTCCACCGTGTAGCCATACGCGACGCCAAGCTTTTCAACGTCGAGCGCGTCCACGCCCTTTCCGACCTCCTCGTCCGGCGTGAAGACGAGCTTGACCGTGCCGTGGCGGAACTCGGGGTGCTGGACGAGCCACGCGGCAGCGGCCATGATCTCCGCGACGCCGGCCTTGTCGTCAGCCCCCAGCAGCGTGGTGCCGTCGGACGTGACCAGCCGCTGCCCCGCCAGGCGCGAGAGGGCGGGCAGCTCCTCGGGCGAGATGGCCAGTCCGAGGTTGGCAGGGAAGGTGATGGTGCCGCCCTCGTACGTGAAAACGCGCGGCTGCACGTTCTCGCCGGGTTCCTCCGGCGACGTGTCGACGTGCGCGATGAAGCAGATGGCAGGAACCGGCGTTTCATGTGCTGGGCCGAGGTTCGAGGGGATGGTCGCTACCAGGATGCAATGCTCGTCAAGAACAACGTCTTTCAATCCCATTTCCTTCAGTTCCCTCTCGAGCATCATCGCCAGGTCGAACTGGCACGTCGTGCTTGGTATGGCGTCCTGGTCGTTCGCCGACGTTGTGTGCACCTGGGCATACCGCAAGAACCGACGCAGGACGTCAGGCATATCCTTCTGCTCCATCATTCTCACCGGGCTGGCTGGCTTGCGGTGCCGCGGAAGGGCGCGTCCTTGATGTCTTTCAAGAATACCGTGGCGAGCTTGAGTAAGGGGATCGCGGCCCGGTACTTGGTGTTGATGTGGTGCATAGTCTGGACGATCTTCTTCCCCCAGTGGTGCCATATCGCGTCGATGATCTCGTCGATGTCGGCCGCCGCGTCCCACCTCGGGTTGAGGATCCCCTCGGTCTTCCGCCTCTTGAGCAGCCCGCGGAAGTCCTCGAGGCTCTCGATGGGCCCCTTGCACCACGTGCAGCCCGTGCCCGCGAACACGTCGACGTGGGCGTCGGAACTGCCGACGACGGGGCGCGGGTGCCTCTCGAGCTCGACTCGCGCCCGCCAAGCGAAGTACCCGAAGAGTGGTTGGATGCGGAACGCCTCGTCGACCAGGGGTACGTCCCCCCTCACCTTCCGGACGAAGCCCCGCGTGGCCGGCTCGACGAACATGTGCGTCGTCTGGTTGACCATCTCCACGGCGTCGACGGCGTTCCAGAGCCGCTCCGAATACGCGTTCTCGAAGTAGAAGGGGTGGACGAGGATGGCGATGCCCCCGGCGTCGTGGAACAGGTCCACGATGTCCTCAGCGAGCATCCTCCGGATCCGGGACAGCCCGCCGTGGTCCTCGATGAACGTCCGCGGGAGGCCCGCCCCGATCAGCTCGACGCCCTTCGTGGGAAACCGCTCCGTGCCGCGCGATACGAACTCCGCGCTGCCGGGGAACGAGACGAAGTGGGCGGGGAGGATCCCCTTCCTCTTGAGCCTGTCGACGGCTTCCATGGCGCCGTAGCTCTGGTGCAGCACCTTCTCGTTCGGGATCCTGGTCATGCCGTCCGCCGCCAAGGACCAGACGTGGTCGGTGAACAGCAAGCCATCGAGGACGCGACCGTTGCCGATCCGGGCGAGGATGGACTCGTAGTCCCCCTCGCCGTCGCTCAGCGACGTGTGGCAGTGGCAGTCCATCAAGAACGCGCCCTTGCCGATGGTCTCCGGGAGCCAGGGCTTCAGGTTGGGCCAGTCCTTCGAGTACCTGGCGAAATAGGTGGCGATCTTGTCCAGCCCGAGCTTTGCAAGGGCGATTCCGAGCATCGCGTCGAGCGGGTTCCACCCCAGCCCGCCCCTTCCCGCGGCTGGGAGCTTGCTGCAAGTCTTGAACTGGTGAAACGGCAATGTCGTGGCCTACTCCGCGTCGTGAAACCTTGAGGAGTAGTCCTCCCTCGGGGTAATATAGATACTCCACGCGGGTGGCGCCAAGGGGGCGTTAAGGGGGGCTAGGTCACTTCGGCGACGAGAGGAAATAGATGCCCGACTCTTGCTCCGCCTCGTCGTAGGCCTGGGTGAACCTGCTCCGCAAGTTCATCAAGTTGTTGAGGCATTGCTTGTACCCCTCTTGGAGGGAACCCAGCTCCCGCGCAACCGCTTCCTTCTTCGTGATCTCCTCTATCCGGGCGGTATGAGATGCGATCTTCCCCTCCTCGTCGTTGATCGCCCCTTTCAGCTTCTCGATCTTCTGGTGCTGCTTCTCGAGCTGCTTGAGATTGTTCGGGTTCTCGGTGAGGATGTTGTAGGTCACGCGCTCCTCCTTCGCGATCTCGTCTTGCAGGCCCTTTATCCTCGAGTTGGCCTCCTCGATCCGAGACTCTAACTTGCCCTTCTCGGTCGGATCCGTCGCCGCAGCTTCCTTCGCTAGGGCGATTTTCTTCGAAAAGGCGTCAAACTTCTGGAGCTGGTCCTTGATCGCGATCTTGACCCGGTCTGTCTCCATGGTGGAAGCCTTGTGCCATGAATGGTGGCTTCGTATAAATTCTTTCACCTATCGGGTCGCGTGGCTCAAGCGAGCGGCGTGAAAAAGTGGATCCCGGTCTCGTTTTCGACCTCCGAGTAGATCTTGGGGTGTTGCTTCCGAACATCCGACAGCACGTCGAGGACGTGCTTGTACTGCGTGGAAAGGGTCTGCTTGATCTCGGGGCCTGTCTCGGTGCACGCTCTGACCGTGTCAGCGGTCTTTCCCTTGCTCTTGAGCTTCTCGTCGACATCGAGCAGCTTTGCCTTGAGATCGGCGATGTCCCGGAATGCCCTTTCGATCTTGCGCACGTTCTGCTTCTCTTGGTTGATCAAGTCCTTGAAGGTCGTGTTCCTGGCAATGATCTTGCTGGAGAGGCGCCTCTGCTCCCGCTTGAGCCGCTGGATGTCGTTGGGCAACTTCTCCAGCTCGGATTGGGGGATGTCGCACATCTTCTGTATCTCCGCAATCGCCTTGGAATAGCTCTCGAACTGGTACAAGTATTCCTTGATCGAGTTGGACACCTGTTCCCGTTCAGATTCCTCCATGTTCATGTACTTCACCAGCGGTGGCCGTCCTTTGTTAATACACTCGATTACTGGTTATTCAACCCCTCCCCGAGCGCCCATGCGATTCCGCCGCGGAGTGGGCATGTTTTGAAGGTGATGGGCGCGGCCCCGCACCCTGCCGTGGCATGCTGGCTGGTGTTCCTCGACCCGCGTGCCCCCTCTTCGAAATTCAGTTCTGTCGCACCGACACATCGCGGGACGGGGGCGGCGGAAGGTATATTAGCCTTCTAGACGAGGTTATTATGCGCTAAAACCCGAAGCTAGAAATGGGGTTTCCTGGATATTAGGTGTATTGATCAGAAATGGACGATTCAAATCGTGGCGCGACGAGGGAGTCACGCAGGATGAACTCAGAATACACATTCAAAATAGTGGTCGGCGGCGCGGGCGGGGTGGGCAAGACCACGCTGCTTCACAGGTTCCTGTACAACGTGTTCAAAACCGACACGTCACTGACGGTCGGGGTCACGTTCAAGACGAAGGAGGTCACCCGGAACGGCCAGAAGATCACGCTCGCGCTGTGGGACCTCGGGGGCCAAGAGCGGTTCCGCTTCCTGCAGCCCACGTTCTGCCAAGGCGCCCGTGCGGGCATCATATTCTTCGACATGAGCCGGTTCGGCACCATGGAGCAAGTCAAGGACTGGGTGGACATGTTCCGCAAGCATGCCTACCCCGCCATCCCCATCATCCTCGGCGGGGCCAAGCTCGACCTTGTCGACCCGGAGATGCTCGACGACGTGACCGAGTACGCGAAGGAGACCGTCGAGAAGCTCGGCCTCACGGGCTTCGTGCCGACGTCGTCGAAGCGCGGGGAGAACGTCGAGGAGATCATCACGACCGTCGTGGATATGCTCGTGGCGCAGGCCGCGAGCGCGAAGGAAGTCGTCGTCCCGACCAGCGCGCCTTGATCGAGCGCGTCGTTCGTCTCCTTGTCGCCCCGCCTGGAGCCGGGGCATCACCTTCTTGACGACGTCCTCGAGCACCAAACCCGTGGGACAATTCATGGAACAATTCTGGCGGACTCGATGGTGCCGTCCTGGAGAAAAATAGAAGATAGGTATGGATCACTCGACGAACTTGGAGCCGCCGGCCTCGGTGAGCCTCTCGGCGCGCTTCTGCTCGTGCACCTTCGCGAGCTCCACGTGCATCGCGTCCAAGGCCTTCCGGTCGAGCGGGTACCACTTCCACGCGATCGCGCCGATGGTCGCGAGGATCGCGGGCACCAGCAAGGTGGCGACGGCGACCCCGATCACCGCCATTGGGTACGTGCCGGTGTCGGACACGCCGAGGGCAGGGAGAGAAGGATCGCCGCTCTTGTTCTCGAAACCGAAGGCGGTCATGATCGCGGGCACGATGGCAAGGGCGACGCTGATCATTGGCTTACTGAAGATGCAGCCGATGCCGGCGTATATCGACTCGTGGCGCTCGCCGGTCTTCAGCTCGTCGTAATCGATCGTGTCGCCCCGCATCGGGTTGTGGTAGACGAAGTCCGTGACGAGGCCGAAGAAGCCGATGCCGATCCCCGCGCCGAAGAGCCAGATGTTGCTCGGGTCTGAATACGCGTCGGCCGGGGCACCAGGGCCGGGCAACGTGCCGAGGAACGCGATGAAGAACCCGACCGCCTGGAAGATCAGCCCGACCTGGATGGCCGTCTTGATGTCACGATTCTTCGGAATCTGGAGCTGGACGATGACGCCGGCGACGGCACCAACCACGAGCAGGATGACTGCGGGCAGCGCGTCCACGAACGTCCAATTCGGGTTCACCCTTGGAACGCCGCTGATCAAGCCGAACAACCACTCGAACATAAACGTGAGGCCCGTGAGCAAGATGTTCAAGATGCCGACCGAGATACCGTCGTAGATGATGTAGATGCGGCCGGACGGGTTCCTGAAGACGATCTTGAACGACTCGAGCAGCGAGACGTCTTTGCCCGGTGGCAGGAACTCGGGGCGCTCCTTGACCCATTTCACAACGAGGATCCAAGGGATCAGCGATAGCCCGGCGAAAAGATACACGAGTATCTGGAACAGCTGGATCTTTTGAGGATCGGGGTTCGTAAGGAACAAGAGGGGCAGCAGGCCCGCGGCGAACCCGCCGATAACCGAGAGGATGGCGTATAAGACCGAGATCTTGGTTCGCTCGGTCGCGGCGAAGGTCATCTGCGGCAGCAAGGCGACGTGTGCCAAATAGATGATCGTGAAGAACGTGTCGTAGAGCGCCTGCGTGGCGAGGTACCAGATGAACAGCGGCACCTGCAATTCGTCGGCGCCGCCCTTCCACTCGCCTGGTGGTATGAACACGAGGATGAAGGCGACCGAGAAGAACGGCGCGCACCACTTGATCCACGGGATGTAGCGGCCGGATCTGGTCTTGGTTCTATTCTGGAGGATGCCGAAAAGCGGGTCATTTAGCACGTTCCAGACCGCGAAGAGAACCTGGGCGATTATTATTAGCCCATAACCAAGTCCCATCCACTTGTAATAGAAGGCTTGAATTTGTCCCATAAAACTGCCAAAAAAAGCACCAGGAAGCGCGCCCATATTATATCCGATATATTCCTTCGTAGTAACCGGGTCCCGGTCGAAATGGCTCGATTTCTGTGTCGTCTCGCTCATTTTTTCTCAGTTCGGTGCCATTCTATAGGATCGATAATCGCGTGGTAGAGCTTCCGCGTAAGGTAAAAAAAGGTTCCATTCCGCCCCCGGCGCCCCCGGCGTCCCCCGCGGGCACCCGGCATCCCCCGCCGCGGCTCACACGTCGTCGTGATCCCCGTCACCGGCAAGAGCTTCCAGCCTCGCCTCGAGAGGCTGGATCCCCCCGCCCCGCGTGGAGGCGCTGCAACCCCACCTTCACGGATACCGCTTCCAGGCGGCCGATGTTGAACCGCAAGTCGTCCCGCTGGATGTTGAAGTCGCGCATCGCCTCGTTAAGCGATCCCACGGGCCAAGACGATAAAATGCCGTGGATCCATCAACCACCACTCGATGGTAGCTTGTCGAAGAAATCGGCGGTGTGCTTGATCCACGCGACGATGGATGTTTAACATGTAAGAAAAGACCGGAACGCGTAAGAATAAACCGGAATCGTGCGAAATCATTTCTCCTCCCTTTTCTCTACACATTCGTCGGGGGTCATAATGATTATACCATTGCACCATTGGAAATGTCGTTTATTGTTCGTCACGATATCCAAGTTCAATTTCATGCATTGGGAACCGATCAAGAAATCTCTGAAGTGATCCCGAAACGCAAGTTCGCCACGATTGGCAAACGCATTCTCGACAACAGCCTGGTCATCGATTCCCTCCCAAGGCAACACCAAGGCGTTGATCCTTGCCAGATCGTTCTCAAATGTTTCCCAAGACAAGCCTTTGCTCTTGAAGAAGGATCCTAGCTCGAGATGCACGACGGATGGCAAGTTGACTTGGCAATGCTCCTTTTTTTTGATCAAGTAATTGATAAAGTCAAAGTTCCTGAAAACGTTGGTATCCAGGGCAATTTTCAACAATGCCATCTGGTTTTTCAATCCTCTCCATCGATCTCGCGGATACCGGTTCTCCAATCGGAGATGATGACATCATCTATCGTTCCGGAACCTTGCATCAATGCTCGCTGCACTCGTTCTCGTTCTGGATCGTCTTTCCATACATCCTTCGTTGCTTGTTCCATTATCTTCTGAACACGTGTTTTCGATGCATTATTGCTCATCAAGCCAACATTCGCGCTGGAAATTAGTGTATTTTCAAATACAGTTATTGCTTTTTCTACCACCTCGCCTTGCGAAACATCAAGAAACGCTGCAATTTTTTTTATCGTTTTTCTTAACTTGGGCGAGACTGCGATCGAAGAATGAGTTCCCATACATGGATATATGGAATCATGGATTTATATACACATTTTTTGATTTTGTCTTTTTTGTTGGATTTTCGTCACGATTCTTATAAGCTACAATGATGAAATCGATTGCCCGGGCCTCATTGGCTGGCGGCGGCAGCCGCCAATTCGCCCAAGCCAAGTAATCTTCGTGGTACGGCGTGCCGGGCTTCCGCGTGCGGCGCGGGGATGCTGCTGCCGTGGCGACGCGGTACTTGCCGGTTCGCGCCTGTGCCAATGCGGGGGCTCTCCAGATGGAGGTAGATCACCTTGCATAGCTCACGATTTTTGCAGCGACCGGCAACGGCATTGTTTTTTTCGCCATCGCCTTGTGATTCGGGCCCCTTTCCCCGGGCACAACCCATCACGCGTTTCCTTCGCATGTTTCTTCCTTCCGCGTGATGGTGAGGAGCAATGGAGAAGAAAGGATTAAGAAGGGCCCTCAATTACCCCAGCGTGCCGCGCCCGCCGCCATCATGATGATGCCCGCCGCCTTGAAGATGGACTGGAGCATGTACAAGTAGAACGCGGCGATCGGGCCGAATACGTCCGTGAGCGCCTTGACGAGGCCCGCGTTCACGAGGAGGGCGGCGACCGTGTACAAGAGGAAGGCGAAAATGATGATCAGCGCCGTCTTCCGCACGCGCCCGGTCGACTTCACCGCGATGTTGAGGAACACGACGAACACGACGAGCATGCCGAGCTGCGGCAGGATGCTCATCGTCGACATGTCAGCGAAGTCCTTCGCGTTGTTCACCGGCCAGAGGAACATGACGACGGAGCCCGCGACGATGATGTAGGCGAAGATCCCCTTGAGCTTGAAGCCCAGGATCTTGCGGTCGATGACGAAGACGATCTCGGCGAGCCCGATGCCGATGATGAACTGCGCGATCTTCCACCAGACCGCGTGCTCGGCATAGCACTCCAAGTCAAAATGCGTCAAGCCGAAATCGAACCACATGTAGAACAGCCGGGACACGAACAAGGTGAAGATGAGGACCCACATGGCCCGCAAGAAGGCAACGGCGAGCTCGAGCCCCTCCTTCTTGCGGCGGTGGATCTTGACGCCCATGAACACGAGCATGATGAACTTGACCAGTTCGATGAAGCACGTGAGCAACAGGATGCTGAATTCGATTTCCGCGGGGAAGATGGGTGTGCAAACCATGATGATCCCTTGGATCCCGTGGTGTCATATCATCCTATCGGGTGAAACATTAAACCTTTGGTCGCTTCCGAATCCATAAATACTGATCCGTGTTCCCTTTCTACCGCCTCGATCGAAGGCGGCGGGCGACCGAACCAGAGGTGCATGCGAGAGTGGCCGACATCATCATCGAACCGCGGCGCCGGGGCCGGGGCGTTGCATCCCGGGCCCTGTCGCGCTTCAGTTTCACCACGCGGGAGACCGTTGACCTGATGATGGCGTGGGTCGGCCTCTCGGCCGCGTACATGCTCACGTTCGGCACCGCACTGTTCGTGTTCCCGCTGTCCGTGCTCGGCAGGTTCCCGCTGTTCATGGCCGTCTCTGGCCTGACGTTCATCGCCCACGAGCTCGGCCACAAGTTCACGGGGCAGCACTTCGGGCTCGAGGCGCACTTCAAGGCGAACGGCCTCATGATCCTGATCGGCCTCGCAATCGCTTGGAGCGGGTTCCTGTTCTTCGCGCCGGGGGCGGTCGTGATCGAGAGCATGGCGAGCCGCAAGCAGATGGGCACGACCGCCATGGCGGGCCCGCTGTCCAACATCACGTTCTCGCTTGCCATGATCCCGCTCGTCTTCTTGTTTCCATACTTCGAGTTCGTCCACCTCTGCCTCCGTGTCAACGCGTGGCTCGCGCTGTTCAACATGATCCCCGCCGGCGTGTTCGACGGGCGGAAGATCTTCTTGTGGAACAAGGTGGCCTTCGGCTGCATCATCACGAGCGCGGGCGTGCTCGTCTGGGCGAGTTACATGCTCCTCTTGTTTTGGTAAGCGATGCCGAGAGGCATTCGCTTTCTAGGAGAGAAAAGGGAAGAAGCCTCAGGCGACGAGCAAGAAGACGACGAGCGGGACGACCACGGATGTGATGGCCGCGGAAAGGCCGAAAAACATGGTGCGGCGCGCGACCCCGGGCTCGACGTCGCCCGCGGACGAGCGGAGGTTCATCATCAAGTTGATCCCGAAGAACCAGCCGAAGACGGGCACGAGCAGCTGCACGAACCCGCAGTACCACGCGAGGGCCCGGGAGACCGGTGCCCTCGGCCTGACGTAGTACCAGACGCTCGTGACCATACAGCACGCCGCGAACGCGACCGGGAATATCCAGTAGACGTTGAGCCACATCGGATAAGTTTCAAAGGCGATGGCCGGGTAGAGCGCGTCAAGGCCGATGGCACGGACGAAGCCGAGGCCCCACACCGCCACGCCGATGAGCAGGTATAGGAACGAGGCCGTGAAGAGCCCCTTCACCGCGTACATGCGGGCGCGCTGCTCATAGGACATCGGACTCGCCACGCGTTTCTTGTTCAAGACCGCGCCCGTGTCCTGCAGCGTGATCGCCGACGAGTACATCGTGAGAGGGTAGATGCAGACGGAGAATGCCCCGAACATCAAGAATGGAAGGACGGGCAGCCTCTGCATGTTCCAGATGAAGTCGTACTTCTGGTTCTTGTCATCGAGATCAATGTTGGCCAGGCCCGCGAAGAACGATGCGAAGTCCCCCTCGTCGCCCGCGTCGATGATGACGTAGAGCCAGATCCCAGCGATCACGATCAGGGCGATCGCGAACCACGGCTGCTGGACGATCGCGACGAGTCTCGCGACGACCTTCGTGCTCCTATCATCCGGGCGATGGGAGTACAGCAAGCCAGACAGCAGCACGTGACCGGCGATGACGAAGAAGGCGATGCTCGTCCACCTGAGCCAGACGGCTTGCTCCCAGTTCCCGATGATCTGGAAGATGGCCGGCGTGTTGAGGGGGAGGGTGGGCCAGACCCTGCTCACGACGATCACGAACAGGCCCATGGCGACGTATAGCAGGCTCGACCACGCGATGCCGCTGCCGAGGTGCTTCCTGCTCTCAGCTTCGAGCTGTGCCGGATCTTTCTCCACGTCCGGGACGATCCTCCCCTTGCTCATTTCAACGCACCTCCCGTGATCGTCACCGGCGCCCACGTGTTCACCAGGTTCGCGAAGTCCAACGCTTGCTGCAGGGTGGTGGCCGGCAGCACGAAGACCTGGAACGGCAAGGTCTCGTTGTTCGTCCGGGTCTGCATGTACCGGAAGCCGTCCGCGTTCCACTTGCCCGTGATGTGCGACGCGCTGCAGTTCTTCACGATGGCGAAACCCCCGCTCTGCGAGAAGATGAGCCCGTTGGAGCAAGGAAGGAAGAACTCGAAGTTGTCCGCGAGCATCTCGCCAGCCCAGTCGCCGTAGGGATCCGCCACGTCGGGATAATAGCCTGCCCGTGCCAGGTCGATCGTCTCGTTCTCGTACATGGTGGGTGAATAGCTGATGGTGGAGAAGTTCCCGATGAACTTGAGGTAGTTCCACTCCAGGTCGCCGTCGACGAACTCCTTGAAGTGGGTCGTCACCGCGATGTACTCCAGGCCGTCGAGCGACGGGTTGAATGGCGCGTCGACGCGGTACCTGGAGATGTTGGTGCCCACGGTCTGGACCTCCTCGATCGCGAGGCCGCCGATTTCGCTCGGGAGCGCGCTGCCGAGGCTCGTGAAGTTGAGGAAGTCTGCCTGGTCGGTCACGACCGTGCCTGTCCAGTCGAACGCGGTCTGGTCAGAGTGATCCCATTGCACGAGCGGCGTGAAGTTGAACGGGACGACCTGGAAGCCGCCCGCGCCCGCCGTCCCGTTGATGCTGGCGTTGAGGGCGGCCGTGCGGTTCACGACGAAGTCGCGCACCTGGGCCGCGAGCCCGATGGAAATGTTGGCCTGCTTGTACGCGTGCATGCTCTCCCCGAAGCCGGGGCTCAGCCCCGTCACGTCGGTGACCATGCCGTCCGCGAGGCGGATCCAGGCCTTGTAGAGCAGGTCGTACTGGGCCTCGTACTCGTTCTGGGTGATGCTCGCTGTCTTGAAGCGAGAGAAGTTGAGCATGAGCTCGACGCCCTGCAGGATCTGGAACGTGCGGTAGAGCATGGCGCAGATCTGGCCGTCGTCGATGTCGCCGTTCTCCCCCATCCAGACGAACTGGCTCCGGTAGTTGAACACCTGCCAGTGGGTCTCCGGCACGTAGCTGTCGAGCGGCTGCACCTGCCCGAGATCCTCGGCGCGCTGCACCCACTCGTCGCACGTCAAGAACTTGTTACCGAGTCGCTCCATCTCCGCGATCTGGTTCTCGTGGTTCTTCAGCTTGTAATCGCTGTACGCGAAGTCCGTGTCCTCCCAGACCACCTCGAAGCCCGTGTTGACGTTCTCCCCGTCCTGGCACCAGATGTTCCAGTAGTACACACCGGTCTCCTGGAACGGGAGGATCCAGTAGGGGAAGACCTTGAACGTCGTCGTCGCCCCCGCGGGCAGGGTCGTGTTCCTCGACGTGGAGACAGTCCACGTGTACAGGGGCGCTTCCTCGGTCACGTGGAAGAAGCTCAAGATCTCCCGTAGGCCCATGATCGTGTCGTACACGGGCGTGCCGTTCGGGTGAGTGAAGTCCGCCATGGCGCGCGCCACGCCGAAGAAGAACTGGCCCTCCTGCAAGAGGACGCAGCGGGACACCCTCGTGATGTTGTACCGCTGGAGCAGCTCCTGCGTGTAGTTGAGGCTCTTGTACCACGGCAAGTACGGGTAAGCCACGGCAAGCGCCGAGCTGTATTGTATCAGGATGAGCTGCACCTGGCCGCCGTCCGTCACGTTCTTGAGCAGTTCAAGGCTGCTGTCGATGTCGCCGTGGAGCTTGTACGTGCCGTTCGCAGCGCAATCGTCCATATGCTCCATCCATTCCAGCATCTGCCCCTGGAACTCGACGTTCGCCCGCCAGGCCGGGTGCCGCTGGTACATGAGCAGGATCGGGATCAAGCTGTTGTTGACGACCCCGTTCATGGGCTCCTCGTATCCAGCACGGTACTGGAGGTTGAAGTGGTAGTTGGCCGTCGAGTAGATGGGCCTCGTGGTGTTGTCGATCGTGATCGCCCCGATGATGCCGAGCATGGCGACGGCTGCGACGGCCATCGAGACGTTGAATGCCTTGTAGAACTTGTGCTTGGCGACGAGGTCGGCCTTCCGGCCCTCGTCTGGGGTGGTGTTCGCGGTCATGCGAGACTCGCTCACGCAGCTGTCGTTACGCGTGCAACTCGCACCGGGGGTTTTTTATCGTTTCACGCTTTGTCCAACCTCACGTTCTCGCTGGTCATGGCGCCACTTGAATGGCATCCTCCTCATTCCGAGTTCGTCCACCTTTGCATCCGGATCAACGCGTGGCCCGCGCTGTTCAACATGATCCCCGCCGGCGTGTTCGACGGGCGGGAGGTCTTCTTGTGGAACGAGATGGCCTAGGGATGCCTCATCACGAGCGCGGGCGTGCTCGTCTGGCCAAGCTACGTCTTGATTTATTTGGTGAAAGGACATCGATGGTCGGGTTCGATCACCCGCTGAGCGGAACGAGGTGCCCGCCCTCCAAGAGCTTGTGCAACGCGGCCACCGTCCGTGCATCGTAGTTCCTCGAGGCGAAGAGATCCTTCGTGTAAAAACGGCCGCTCGCGCCCTTTTGTGCCAGTTCTTTTGCGTGGGAGAGAAGTGACATCTCGGCTGGCGACAAGCAAGCCGGATCCACCTGACCAACCCGCATGGGTGCCAGTATCGAGATGTGCAAGTGCTCCTCAACTAACTTCCCGATGGCATGGAAGTCGGTCGTCTCCCCGCTGAATGATTTCAAGGCGTTCCCGTAATGCTCGTTGATGCCCCTCGAGAGCTGATCGATCGCCGCGACCGTGCCGTGGGAGGGCTCCTCCTTGAACATCGTCGCAATGCGGAAGTCCTCGTAATCGGAAATCACGATCTTTGACTTGCCATACTCGAGCTTAGTCACCTGGGAATCATCGGCCTGGTCCATCTCATGGCCGAAGGCTTTGATGGCAGATAAGAACCCGGAGATCAGCGTCGGATCCATCTTGAATCCGCCGAAGCCAGCATCATAGAGGTCAATCCCCGATTTCTTTTCGAGCACGATGATATAGTTGAGGTTGAACAAGTCTCGCAGCTTATCGATGGAAGCGAGGCGTTCCGCTTCCATCTTTCGTCTGGAGCGATGGATCACTCTTTTAATCGCGGTGATCGAGACGAAGCCCGCACCCACGACGCCGGCGACGATAGATCCGAACAGCCCTAGGTCGAAGGTACTCGGCTGGTATGCCTCCACCCGCTTGATGGAGAAGAACCGGGCCTGGATCCCGGCATCTGTCTGGTTTTTCCACACGACGACGATGCACGCGTTTCCCTCGTGCGAGTTTGCGTTGATTACCCGGTTGAACGACTCGATACCGGAGCCGCTGTGATTCCTCGATTCCCTGTACTCTTCCACGCCAAGTGCATTGTATAGCACGAACGTGAGTTGTCCGAAGATGGCGGGTGGGGTTGCCGTCAGGCTCAGCGTTTGGTTTGGTTGGAACGTGTTTATCGGGAGGCTGACGTCGAAGGGGATCGTGGCCGACCGTGATCGGATCGACCATGTTGCCCCTGCAATGATTGCGGCGTTCGGGATGAGGAGCGTGTCCCCCGCAACTTGAACCTCGCCGGTTGCGTCAATCCCGTTCCTATCCACGCGAACGTCGTACCAGCTTGGCGAGAGGTCAACCACGACGTGGTATTCCCCTCCGGTTCTGACGAAGGAGGGAAGCAGCAACCAGCTGTTCGGGCTCCCTGCCGTGGCGTTCAAGAATCCCGGTATGGACATCTGCCATGAAAGAATGAGGATACACGTGTAATTCAGATACAACGTGGCGGTCCGGTTCGTGTGAACGTGCATCTCGACGGGTGTGCCGTTCGTCACGATTGCAGGATTGGACACGGACAAGGTTCCCGTTCCTATGGCAGCGCCGTCCTCCACGGAATGGTTCACCCCGGCTACTTCAAGCTGTAGGGCCAGCTCCGACGGGCGGTATTGCTTGGCTGCCTGGATGACGAGCTTGTAACTGAACGGCTCGTCTAGCGTGCCTCCTTCCCAACCTCCACCCTCCGTGTACCGTGACACGTGCAAACTGCCGGGGCTCGTGGTGCGGTTCCACCAGACCTTCGGAACCCCCGTCTGAAAGTTCTCCCCGTAGATGCCGAGGAAATAACGGCCCCTCTCGAGCGGCAAAGTCCCGAATGAATGATATTGCCACGATGACGAAGTGCTCGAATTCAATGCAGTCGATAGCCCGTATATCGTCGCATTCGGACGGTCGTGCGTCTCGTCATACCCGAAGATAGACACGTTCATGCCGGTCGGGTTTCCTTGGTGCCGTACAAGCAAATAGGCGCCAAATAACACCCCCGGCTCGTCCAGATTGACCTCCACAGCCCAGCCGTTCGCTCCGTTCTTGATTATCTCCCCGTAGAGCGGCCCCCCGTCGACGACCGTTTGAACCTCCTTGCCGAGCACCATGCCTGTAATGTTCATCCCGATCTCGTCGACTGTCCACGTGCTCGACGGGACGGCCATGGTTACCATGGTCGCGTTCTGAGCTGCATCCGTGTATTCCGAGAACTCGGTCGCTTGCGCGTGTATGGGTATGTTGGCCGTCGGTGTCCCACCATATGCGTGGCTGCGCTGAACCGGCAATAGCATTAAACACGCGGCAATGGAGGCCCCTATGACCAGACAAAGGGATGCCCCTCTCTTGTCGAAAAGAGGCACGTTCACGATACCCTGCATGATGTGGAGGATTCTCTCTTCAAATAAAGAATAGGCACTCGAATATTAAAATTGGCCTTATCTCGCATTCGTGATGGGGCGGCGACTCATTGTCGTGGGATTGCTTCGAAAACGCGTTTCCGACCTCGCCCGTGGCGCCAAGCAGGGATCGGGTGATCATCGAGCTCATGCATTATGGGGATGCCATCATTAGATGCCCCAGGCACGTGAAGGCCGTGCTCCCTGGCCTTTCCCGGGCCGGTCGTGAAGCCATGCTCGATCCCACGAAGGACTACAAGGTCATCAGCCTTCTTGGCTTCTTGAGGACGTTCAGCGGGGCCATCGTCGGCACGGGCATCGCGATCTTCATCCTCAACTATTGGGGGTCTTATTACTGGTCGGGGGTCTCCGCCGCCGCCATCGCGCTGCCATACATCGTCGCCACGGTGATCTGCGGCCGCGTGAGCGACAGGATCGGGCGCAGAAATTGTCTTTTGGTCGCCACTTCGAGCAATCTCGCCATCGCAATCGGCTATATTGCCGTCGTTGTCCTGGTGCGGTTCACGCTGGACGCGTGGCTGCTCGCCCTGATCATCGCGCTGCGGCTGGTGGAGGGCGTGGCCAACGGGTTTTTCTGGCCGATCCTGCAAGCGAGCATCTCCGACGTGGCCATCAACTGCTGTGGCGAGGCCGGTGCCGACCAAGTCGAGGCCATCGCCCGCCGCGGCCAGGGGGTGTACAACCTCGGGTGGTCGTTGGGGGTGCTCGGCGGGCAGATCCTCCTGTCGGCCATGAGCCTCGCGAGCTTGCTCGACGCGTCGCTGCTCGTCCCCCTTGCGAGCCAGGGTGCCAATCTCCTTATCGTGCTGCTCCTCTTCCACGTG
>JAFGBX010000209.1 GCA_016932935.1 Promethearchaeota archaeon
ACTACATCGGCGACGCTATCCGCTGCTCCGCGTCCGTCGGCCCCGATCCCGAACACGCGGAGCCATATCTCGTCTACTTCGGTGGTGGCGACGGCGTGGTCTACGCCATGACGCCAAACGGGAAATTGCGTTGGGCTTACGACATCCTCCCCAAGGCAATTGAGACGGACTATCCGAACATCAATTCATCCGTTGCCCTGGGTAACACCGGGCTGTCGGTCGCTTCAGCGGGGGGTGACGTTGTCTGGATCCCGTACAATTATTATCTCTCCAATCCGGACGACCCGGGATTCGTCCGCGGGAGCTTATTCATTTCGCCTGCCCCCGGCGCCTCGTGGCACTTCGTCACCCCGGGAGGCAAGGTCGAGCGCGCTGCCATCGGCGGGGCATCGGCACCCGTCTCCGTATTTCCCGTGTCGACGGCGAGCTTCCGCCTCCTCGTGCACGGCGAGACGGGCGTCGCGCCCGCCGAGATCGACCCCGGTTCCATAAACGTCGAGCCGACGCCGCCGTTCCAGTGCCGGGTCGAGCTCCAGAGCAACGGCTGCACGATTAACGTAATCCCCCTGGAGCTGCTGCGGCCCGCCACTGCCTATAGCATCAAGGTGGGCGTGAGCTACCGCTTCGGCGGGAGACCTGGCACGCTGGAATCGGCGATACCCGTCGCGACGGCCCCGGAGCCCGGGAAGGCTAGCATCGCCTCGTTTCCGGGGAAGGTGTTCGCCATCGTGAAGATGGCCATCCCCCAGCCGCCCATCATCCCGAGCTTGAACCAGATCGGCTTCGCCAGCCTGGTCATCCCGTTCACGATCGTCGCCCACGACCCGTCGACGCGATCGTTCGTGGCGTGGGCGGTTCAGGAGTTCGCGGACTACGTGCCGCAAGAGCGGGTTAGCGTCTACGCGTTCTCCGGCAAGTACCAGGGCGAGTTCTTCACGATGGAGGCGAAGGACTGCAACTTCGAGATCACGTCGTTCACGGTCTCCCTGGACATGCTCCGGTTCGCGGGCAAGATAGAACCAGACGGCACCGCGAGCCAGGGCGGCAGCCTCGTCGTGGACAAGTACTGGGGAACCAGCAATCTCAAGATCCTATCGGGCCTCGGCACGTCGAGCCCGATCACTGCCGGCATGTTGTTGAGACATTTGAAGGCCGTCGGGGCGAGGCGGTTCTTCCCGGCCCTGTTCCAGATGATGCGTTCGCTGCTGCGGATATTGCTCCGCGATACGTGGACGACGTGGGGTCTCGTGAACCGCCGCCACCAGCTCATCGGCGTCGGCACGTTCAAGATCCAGGATCCTGACCCGAACGTCGAGGGATCAGGGGCCAAACCCGACACTGCAGCGTGCTCTGTCGAGTCGTTCTCCTACGACGGGGCCAGGAGGCGATTCAGCGCGGTGATCACGTGCCCAGCCGGTGCGAAGGAGGCAGTGCTCCGCATCATCATCGTCGACACGGCGAAGACCGCAGCGCTCCCGATCAACTACAACACGTGCAACAAGGTGCAGCGCCGCGGCGAGAGAGCTGACGTCGTGTTCTCAGTTCCCAAGCGGTTCGACCTGCATTGCGGTACCTACCGGGCTTTGCTCATGCACGGGTTGCGCGTGCTCGCCGCGCTCGACGTGGGATGAGCGCGGATGTCTCGTGCCGGCCTTCCGCTCGAACTGGTCATGTCGGGCTCTTGATCTCTTCCGCCCTCTTCTTGAGCAACTCGGAGACCCGTGCCAGGTCGCCTTCGATCCACCGGCCGCAGAGTAGCCACATGATGATGCCTGGAGTGGCGATGGAAACGAGGAACAAGACCGTCGCCGCGTAATTGTTGCCCGTTACGGTCAGTAAGCTGCCGGCCATAATGATACCGATCCCGTTGGCGAGGACCTCGAGGAACAGGTTCACCGCCGATATAGCACCCTGGGCCTCCGGAAGGTTTATCTTTTGGAGCAGCGGCCGCTGGTTGACGTTATACGATGTGCCAAACATCTCCGCTAGAAGAATGACCAGCCCTGCGATCCAGTAGGTTCCATGTCCCATGATGGAGAAAAAATTGCCCCCTTCTTCAGGACTAAATTGGTCGAGCGGGATGATGAAGACCGAGATGCAAGAGAAGCAGAAAAAGGAGATCGAGAAGAAGATGATGTATATCCTATTCTTGACACTCTCCCTTGCCTTCTTGTCCGAATACCTGGCCAGCACGGTCGACGCGATCATGACGCCAGGGATCCCGAAGAGCACGAAGAACAAGCTCATGCTGAACGGCGTGATGTTGTAGGGCGGGGACTGGACGAAGCCGATGATCAAGAATGTCGGGATCCCCCACACGAGCTGGGTGAAGATCCCCTCGACCAGTATCAGGATGTTCGTCCTTGTCAGTATCGTCGCCTTGACGGCCTCCCTCGTCAAGTCGTACCTGTAGGTGAGGCCTTCGAGCCTCAATACGCTCTTCAACTCTTGCTTTTCAGCTCCCCGCTTCGGTTCCTTGGCGTTGATTGCAATCATCGCGCTCCCAAAGATTCCCGCGAGGCCCACGATCCAGAAATACAAGCGCCAGTGACGCGCGAAAACTGCGGTGACCAGGATGTACACGGTGATGGTGACCAGGGACTGGACGAGGGACGTCGCTCCGTAATAGCGGGATCGTTTTCCCTCATCAACGGCGTCGTCGATGTACGAGAGGCACGTCGGCAGCTCGGCAGTGAACGTTTCCCTTAACAACGCGATCGACAAGAAGGCATAGAACGAGAGGTTCCCCATTCCCTCTGGGATGAAGCCGAGGAGGGCGAACATCGTGGAAAACCAGGCCATGAAGAAAGCCAGGAGCTTCTTCCTGGAATGCTTATCCGCCAGACGTCCCCAGACGAGTTTTGCACACGCCCCGACAACGTTCATCATGCCGTAGAGCAGCCCGATTTCCAGGGGATGGAAAGAATCGCCCGGCCAGAAGAGCCTCGAGATCACGGTCATATTAAGCGCGAACCACGCGAATGACCCTTGGAATGGCGTGATCACCGAGAACAAGAAGACGGGCCAGGCGTTCCTCAGCTGCAGGGGCCCATCAAGGAATGCAATCTTGATACCCCCGTGCCTCTCTTGCCTCTCCATGAACCCAGATCCCCGTTTTATGAACCCGTCTATAAGTATAAGTATAAGGATACTGGTGTGAACCTTTAATATAAACAGTAACGGCGGAACTTGATGTCTGAATTTTAAAGATTTAAAAGGAACCTTGCATTCGCCGTTTCTATGCACAAACAAAACGTTA
>JAFGBX010000210.1 GCA_016932935.1 Promethearchaeota archaeon
CGTCGACGGGCACCGAAGACTCGTCACGATCACCCGCGGGTTTCCTCTAACGACCCGCCCGGCAAAATCTTGGCAACTTGCCAAGTTAGTCCATTATTATAGTTAGAGTTAATATACCCCGGTACGAGGAAAAATGGTATGATCGAGTATTTCGCTCTGGACGGCCAAAGTCTCACCAGGATCGAGGCGCCGGACAAGGGCGCGATGAAGGCCGCATGGTGCGACGTCCGGCTTTCCCGAACATCCAAAGAAGAAAACGAGCGGGACATCGGATCCATCGCGAGCAGCTTCAACGTGAACCTCGACGATCTGAAGGATCTACTCGACATCACGGAGCGTCCCAGGTATAGCTACGACGTGCTGCTGCGGAACCAGTTCCTCTTGCTTCGCGGCACCAAAGCGGCACAGTACGAGTTCTCCCGGACAGCGTTCGACATCTCCGTCACGTTGCCGATCGGCTTGTTCCTCACGGCCGCCGACGAGGTCATCACGGTGCACTACATCGAGTCCGGGGAGTTCACGAGCATCATAACCAGGTTAAACAAGAAGGGGATCAAGCAGCCCATCTACCTGTTCCTGGAACTTATCGAGGTCGTGTTCAGCATGCTCGACAAGAACTCGTTCGACGTCGCGAAACAGATCAACCAGGTGCAAGCCACCATCATCAAGGCACCGAGGGAGATCGAGCGCGTCAACGAGCCTTTCCTCCTCAACTCGTACCTGATCTACTTCACGACCGCAATGCACGGGAACAACAACGCTTTCCAGTCGTTCATCTCGAGGAACAAGGCCATGTTCGACCAGTCCCCGGCGCTGTCCGAGAAGGTCGACGACCTGCGCGCGGACATCGAGCAGGTCATGCAGATCTCGTCGATCTACCAGGAGCAGGTTCGGAACATGCTGGAGCAAGTGACGAACATCTCCAACAACTCCCTCAACCGGGTGCTCAAGACCGTCGGCTCGATCTCGCTCATCGTCTCGATCCCGACCCTGATCTCGTCGTTGTACGGGATGAACTTGCGCCTCCCTGGCGAGGGGCTGGACTGGGGGTTCTTCCTCGTCGTCGGCGTCTCGTTCGCCATCTCCGCAGCGATCTGGCTGCTGTTCAGGAAATTCAAGTGGTTGTGAACGGCACCCAAGCGAAACGAGGTATGGGAAACCGTTGGAAGATGCTCCCAAACCCAGTGCAACGGAGGCCTCAGACGGCTCTTCCCTAGTCATGCGCGCCCTTGGCTGAAGGGCGGGTCCTCGGGGATAACATCATCATCGGCGCATCCACTCGTTTCCACTGGTAATGACGCGGCGCCGGTATATCAGCACCGACTTCTACGGACACCGCATGCAACCTCGGCCGGTAGACCCTCCCGTGCAACCAATCTCCCACTATCGATTCTTTTATTAGCAAGCTGACCGACCATGTCAAGCATGCTGCCAGTGGCGCCACTCATGATCGAGCACCGGCTGATCGAGCGCATGATCGCGGTCTTGCGGGTCGAGGTCGACCGCGTGAAAAAAACGTCGACACCCGACGCTGTTGCTATCGATCGAATCGTGGATTTCATCCGAACCTACGCCGACCAGACCCACCATGGGAAGGAGGAGGACATCTTATTCCGGGAGTTGCAAAAGAAGGAACAATCCGACGAGGATCGCAGGATGATGGAGGATCTCATCGCTGACCACGTCAAGAGCAGGGAGACGACGAAGGCGCTCGTCGCCGCGAAGGAGTGCTACTTGAAGGGGGACGATGGCGCGGTCGCCGAGATAGCCTCCCGCATGGAGTTCCTCGCTGGCTTCTATCCGGTGCACATCGAGAAGGAGGACAAGCACTATTTCATCCCCGCGATGAAATACTTCACGAAGGAAGAACAAGAGGCATTGTTGCGGGAGGGGCGGGAGTTCGACCGCAAGATGATCCACCGCAAGTACGAGCAGCTCGTCATGGAGAACGAGGCCACGGCACACGTTGTGCCGAAGAAGATGGATCCGAACTGGATGGACTTCCTATGATCCCACGTCTCTGATCCATTCACTTTCTTCTCTTGTAAAAGGACTTCCCTTCTTGCATTTCTTGCTCGACTTTGCCTCGCTGGACGAGGGTCTTCAAGGTGTTTTCGAGATACCGGGCCTCGCTGATGTCCGTGAGGCCTAATGCCTTGATGATGTAGGAGATCTTCACGTAGTTTCCCTCCGGCAGAGCGCGCAAGACGGACTCCTCGGTGATCACGACGCGATCCATACCACATCCCGTGAAGGTGCTTTTCATCCTTCTTTCGGGGCTTCCCTGATGGGCTTGCCGGTCTTGTAGAGCACGCTGGTCATGGTGGCAACGCTCTTCTTCTTGCCGCCATCGTCGACGTAGATGTCGAAGATGTAGTGGCCGATCTTGGAGGATCCCGACAGCTCGCGGCCCTCGACGTGCAGCGTCTTGCCGGGGTCGGGGCTGCTATGATAACTGATGCTTGACTCAACGGCGACGGACAAGTTATTGTTGTTGTTGCCGATGACCGAGAACGCCGCGTCGGCGAGGGCATAGATCGCGCCGCCGTGCGGCCGTCCGAAGAGATTCAGCGAGCTCAGATCCAGGACCATGTGTGCCTTGACCGTGGTCTCGGTCACGTCGTCGAGCACGATCTTGAACTTGTTCGCGAAGTTGTCCCGCTTGAACTGCTCCTTGATGATGTCCAGGCTATTCATGGTGATCACGTCTCCTTGGGTGTTAAGACTTTTTCAAGCTTCCCATCGAGATAATCCTCGAGCGCTTTTCTGACTCCACGATCGCCCGGAAGGTCGTACACCTCAACGAGGCCGTCCCTGAGGACGTGGAATGGGCCTTCTCCTATCCCCCCGGCGAGGATCACGTCGACGCCCTCCGATTTCAAGAAGTCAGCAGTGGTGATCCCACGCTTCTTGGTCAAGTCCTTTCCAGGATTAGCCTTAACGGCCCAACCCTTGATCTCACCCTTGTCGGTCTCGACGATCACGACGTGGGAGGCGCTGCCGAAGTGTGGGGTTGTTGTTGAATCCAACCCCTCGTCGTCGTTCGTGAGAACGGCAACCCGTACCTTCTCCTTCCTTCGAGGCTCCACGTGGATGGTCATTGCCTCGAGCTGCTTGCAAGTTGCCTTGAGCCTCCGTTCGATCTCCTCCGTGATAGCGTGCGCTTTGTCCACGGTCACGCCCTCGTTGACCTCGATGTGCATCTCCCCAAAGCACATGGGCCCAGAGCGCCGGACCCTCACGCCGTGGACGCCTATGACGCCTGGAACCGATTCGGCCTCCGCCTTCAAACCGGCAATCTGACCCGCGTTCAATGTGGCGTCCATGAGGGCCAGGATCGAGCCCTTCCCGAGCTCCACGCCGGTTTTGAGGATGAGGGCGCTGATTGCCAGGGCTATCGATCCCTCCACCCACGGGGCGCCCAGGTAGGAGAAAAGGACGCCGATGAAGACGAATGCCGACGAGTACATGTCGATCCGGAAGTTCCTTCCTTGCCCTGCGATGGCCTGGGAGTTGGCCTCATCGCCGACCCGCTTGTTATAGCGGGCCAAGACGTACAAGAACGGGATCGAGACAGCCGCGACGAACATGGCAACGAAGGGAGAGGTTGAGGGGGACGGGAGCAATAACTGCATGATCGCTTCCCAGGCGATACCCACCCCGGAGAGGAGGGTGATCGCGGCGACGATCAGCGTCGCGAAGGTCTCGGCCCTGTAATAGCCGTAGGGGAACCGATCGGTCGGCTTCCTACGAGCGAACTTCACCCCGATGTAGACGGTCATCGACGCGAAGAGATCCGTGAAGGAGTCCACGGCTTGCGCCAAAAGCGATATGCTCCCAGTGAGGAGACCGGTGGCGCCCTTCGCCAGGCCCAAGAACGCCACGGTGGCGGACGACGCCTTCGCTATCCTTTCCCCCCTTTGAAGGCCCAGGTCGCTGTCGCTCACCAGCATCCCCTCACGCGTCGAGGCGTTGCCGGACGAACTCGACGACCTTGGCGCACGCCTCCGCGGCCGCCTTCGACCCGCGCGCGATCTCCATCTGGAAGGCGTGCTGCACGCCGCCCCACTCTTGCAGCGTCGCCTCGCCGCCGCTGGCCTTCACCTTCTCGACGAGTCGCGTGGCATCGCTGTACAACGACTCGGAGGACGACACCTGCACGAGCATCGGTGGCAGGCCGCCCAAGTCGGCCAGGATCGGCGAGAAGCCTGGATCCTTCGGATCGGTCTTGGCGTGGAAGACGAGGTTCTGGATGAGGACGCCCATACCGCTCGTGCCGAGCACGGGGTCGGAGGGCATGTTCGGGAATATGGACGGGCCCGACATGGTCATGTCGGCGGGCGGGGACATGAGCACGGCGCCCGCCGGCGGGCCGATGCCCTCCCGCTTGGCCCGCAAGAGCAGTAATAGCGCTAGGTGCGCGCCCGCCGACTCGCCGCCGACCACGACGTCGCGCGCTGCGACGCCCGACGCGAGTAACCACTTGTATGCGGCCGTGACGTCGTCGATCTGGGCCGGGTGGGCGTGGTCGGGAAGGAACCGGTAGGACGGGCTGAAGGCGCGCACGTTTGCGCCCGCTGCGACCGCTGCGGTGAACGCGCGAGACGCTCTTGGCGAGCCGGTGAACCAACCGCCGCCGTGGATGTACATGAAGACCTTGCCGGTGCTCGACCCGGGAACCGTGCACCACTCGGCGGGCCGGCCGGTTCCCACGTCGACTTCCTCGAATCTCGCCCCGTCGGGGAACGCATGGCGCTTCTGGTGCTCCTCGGCAATCTTCTCCGCGACGTGTCGGGAGAGGGGGGCAAACCGGTGCAGTGCATCTAGCGGGATGATCCCGTCGATCGCCACCGGGTCGATGGTTCGCATCTGGTAAGCGCGCGCGCTGATCTTCCGTAGCCGGTTGTATAACGAGATGACCTTGAACAGGTTCACCCTGTGCTTGATGCAATAGGCGAGGACGGTCTTGATCGCGACCCTCGTGTTCTGCTTGGCGAACCTGACGGTCTCCGGGGTCAGTCTTGTCGTGTCGAGGCGGAGCATGCCTGTCACAATCCTCGTTCGTTGTTAGTCTTGCTTTGGCTCTGCCTCCAGGTATTTTATAGTATCCCGTATCCCTTAACCGCCTGGAATGTGTCCAATTGCTGAATTCCCGGCGAAAAACGGGAGAAAAGGATGGATGTCGTTCTAATCCTTTCGAACATCGAGCGAAACCGGCGGGGCCAGGCCACGTGCGTCGGGGCTGTACATGGCGTAGACCTCGGTGCCCGCGTGGGTGCCTGAGAAGGCGCGGGACGCGATCAGGGAGTAGGTGAACGCGCAGCCCGCCGAGCGGGGGTAGAGGACGAGTTTCTCCGGGCCGCGCGTGTAATAATCGAAGCCTGGATTGTCCTTCATCGAGGCGTCGAACGCTTCGACGTCGAGCTTGAACCCGGCGGGTATGCGCTCCTCGATGACGGCGCATTGATCGATGCCTTGGACTGGCGTGACCTTCACCGAGACGGTAATGGTCTCCCCGATGCGGGCCTTCTTGTTGGAATGGATCCGCTCGATCTTGAACGCGTTCCGGCCGGGAAAGCGTTCTTTCAACCAGCTTTCCTCGGTGAGCTGGTATTGGACGTCCCGCTTGCTCGCGAGGCGGATGTCGAGGTCGTTCTTGCCGGGGACGAGGAACGTGGTCATGTTCATGTCCCGGAGGTTGACGAACTCCTCGGCGATGTTCGACTCGTCGACGTGCACGCGCTTCGAATGGCCGTTCACCACCGCCTCGCCGTCGATCGCCGGCCCCCCCTCGTCTTTCATCGCCAGCACCGCCTCCACGACGCTCGCCGTGGCCATGGTCGTCCCCCAACCCCCATGGGCGGCCCGCTGGCCGAGGATCCAGCCGACGCATGCTTGGACGTCCAGGCCGCAGCCCTCCACGGGCTGGAGGAGCAAAAAATGCAAGGCCTTGGCCGTCGCGTCTACATCGCCCCCGATCGCAGACCCACAGCCCCAATGCGCGTCCTCTTGGAGTTTTTCCAAGTGCTCTTGCACCCTTTCCAAACACGTGTTCCCCGGGGAGAGCTTGCGGACTGCCAGCCCGGTGACGGCCAGCGCGTTGGGGTCGCCTTCGACCGTGGCTAGCGCGTCCCCGAGGAAGGAGATGCTCTGTTCGACCTCCGACGTGAAGCAGCCCCTCCAGTCGCCCGTCTCGGAGATGCAGAGGAGGATCCAGGCCGTCATACCCGTCTCGTTCAAGGGCATAGCATCCTTGCTGGAGACCTTGTCCCACCGGATCGCCTGCCCTTGAAGCCAGCTGCCGTCGGCTTGTCGCATGCCAAAGATGACCGAGAGCGCGTCGTCGATGACGTCTTGCGGGGCGTAGAAGCCGAGCGCCTTCATCTTCAGGATGCCTCGCAGCACGTACGCGGTCATGAAGAGGTTCGTGTCGTCCTTCTCCCACCAGCCCCAGCCGTGATCCGCGTGGCGGAAGGACAGCAGCCGCTGGAGGCCCTTCGACGTGAGGTCCTCGCACGTCTCCTTGTAACGCTGGGTGAGGCGGCCCCTCGCCTTCAGCGCCTCGTACACGAGGAGGTTCGGCAGCACGGAGGACATGGTCTGCTCGACGCAGCCGTGGGGGTACGTGAGCATGGCCTCGATGCCGTCGAGCGCCATGGACGAGCGGTCCGGGATGATGCTGAGGCGCGCGTGGTGCGCCACCTCGCCGGGCGCGACGTCGATGACAAGCCTCGTGAACCCCGATTCCCCGGCCGGGATGAGGCCCCTGGTGATCTTGACGTCGGGTTCCCCCTCCGGGTGGACGTAAATGACCTGATCGACCACATCCTTGTACTTCGGGCTCGCGGCGGTGAACACGAGGTGTTTTTCCCCACATGCCGTGGCACGAACCGTCCACGAGACCCGCGCGGCGCCGTTGCCGCCCACGTGGAGCTGCCCGGGGGGGGCCGAGGTGGTGGCGAAGCCCTCCGCGTCGAGCGACACGTCGACGGCCACGTCCTGGGCGGTTCGGTTGGTCACGATCGCGTTGATTCCCACGACATCGCCGTAGATGAGGTGCGGGGGGATGTCGGGTTGGATGAAGAATTCCTGGCGTACGAAGATCGGTTTCGTCGCCGTTCCCACCTCGCAGTCCATCGACGTGGCCTGGACGACGAAGTCTTGCTGCGTGATCGTGTCCGGGAGCTTGAACGCCACGCTCGCCTTCCCGTCGCCCACGACGACCCGCGGGTTCCAGTAGCCGCAGTCCGGGAAGAACGTGCGAACCGTGACGACGGGCCCCCGGTCGCCAGCCCCGCCACCGAACGGGCTTGGCACGGGCGTCCCGCCGCCCACGTCGGTCATTATCGAGCAATACTTCGGGTAGCCGATGACGACCGGGATGGCGAACCGCGGGACGTCGCTCGTCGCCTGGTCACTCAACGACCAATCGGGGAGGTTGTCGACGCAGATGATCGATTCTGGGTCGACCGGCATGGGGAGAGCGACGTGGCGCAAAACGGACTGGCCAAGGCGGCCGAGGGCCTGGTGATAGGTCAGGTTCCCGCTCTCCACGTCGGGAGAGCGGGGCCCGGCATGTATGGCGGACAGCGCCACCTCGAGTCGCTCTTTAATGAACCGCTCCACGTCGCCCAAGACGGCCGAGAGCTCTTGCGCGGCAGTTCTGTCCTTTAGGTGGGCCTCGCATGCCTCCTTGAAATCCTCGGGCGAAGAGCGGCGCCGCTGCTTCCGCAGCTCGTCCGTGCTCCAGGCGAGCACCCTTTCGAGTACGCCCGGGAACTCTTCCGCGAGCTCCTGAACGAGGGGGTTCCCCGGCGTGATCATGTACTTCCACGTCCCCACGACCCCGGGGAACCACGCCAGCTCCATCGCGAGCTCGTCGATCTCGCTATGCTTGTCCCGCAAGTAGTCCAGGATGAACTCGAGCACGGCGCGCGGTGGCTGGTTCCCGCAGTTGCAACGCAAGCTCTTGACGTGGTGGTCTATGAAATCGGAACCACAGAAATTGCTCCGCTTCACGAGCTTCACGAGGTGGAGCACGTCGCTCGCGGTGAAGACGTCGCTGCAGGCATATTGGTTTATGTTCCTGATGATGCCCCCGATGAAGCGGTCGAGCTCCCTGGCGAGGTCCGAGTATCGCGATGACCACGAGTCCTGCACGTAGACCATGTCCTTCCTGGCCATGGAGATCTGGGAGAACGGCAAAGGGACGTCCCGGCCGCGCACCGCCTTGTCGACGAGCAAGGCGCCGAACTCCAGCTGCTTGCGATCGTGTGGCGGATCGACCTGGATCCCGATGGAGATCTGGCTGCCTGGTCGCGACTCGCCAGGGCAGTCGACGCGGACGCCGATGATGCGTGCCCTCGGGAACACGAAGACCACGCGACCCCGCCTGGTACACTGCCCGTTCCGCTCGACGCGCAGGACGGTGACCGTCACGAGGCCCGAGGCGTCGGGCGGCACGTCGATGGGCTGGACAGGCGAACGGCCCGGGTACACGACGTCGGTGGCAATGACCTGGTAGCCGGCCGTCCAGTAGATGTAGGCGGGCCGCGTGAACCACGTGGGCGGCGGATCCTTGATGATGAACGAGATGTTGCACTTGGCGGGGTCGCGTGCGTCGATGCTCGCGTCGAAGTCCCACGCGGGGCTCTCCGTGTCGATGTCGGTCGGCCGACGGACGGGCTCAACGCGCGGGGCCGGGGCCTCGTGACCGGCGGCACACCATAAGTTGACCCGGATGTTGGCGACAGCGACCCTCCCCGCCGCGTCCCGGGCCGTGATGCGGGCGTCGTAGTCGCCGTGCCCGAGCGCGGCCGTCGGTAGGCATGCCGTGGCCGTCCCATCTTCCCGCGTGGAGAACTCGGCCTCGGCCAAGGTTCCCGCGGCGCCGGACACGAGCGCGGTGCAACTACCCCCCGCGAGGGGATCACCGAAATAGTAACGCGCGGCGACGTGGATCTCGATGTCCTTCCCGCACTCGCCGTCCACTCGGGGCGGGGCCTCGATGACGAGCGTCGGGGGGGTGAAGTTCTCGATCGTTATGGGTTTCTCCGCGACATGGTTGTACTCGGGGAAATCGAACCGAAGGGTGTACGCCCCCTCGCGGATCATGAAGTCCGTCTCGATGACGAGGTCGAAAACCCCGAATTCGTCCGTGACGCGCCTTTGCCGGACGATTTCGATGAGCTGCTCGTTCACGAGTGATGTGACCGCTATAGCGCCCTTGACCGGGGTCGTGTTGCCGGCCGCGACCCTCCATGCAATTCCCCTCACGTGGATCGGCTGTGACGGGCGGTACTGCTCGAGGTCGGTGAGGATGTAGAGCAAGAGCTCCTCCTTCGGGCCATCGGTCGTCCTTGGCGAGTGGTCGATGGTGAACGAGCCTTCCTTGTCCCCTTGCACCACCGAGAACCCGCAGCCGTCCCACGACTCGTGCAGTGTGAACCGGCCGTGTGCATCCGTGGTACCGCTCTCGCCAGTGCTCGAGCGTACCTCGGTGCCGGGCACCGGGCGGTAATCCTCGTCGAGGACGATGATGGCACGTCCCGCTGGAGGCCTCCCGCCCATCGAGTCGACGGAGACCACGTTGAACGGCTGCCTCCAGCCAAGAAGCTTCTTCAAGTGGCTTGCAGGTTCACCATGCTTCCCCTCGACGTGCGCCAGCGTCCCCCCGAGCACCTTTTCGACGCGCGGGTCGGGCTTCACGCGCAGCAGCTCGAAGAACCCCGAGAATTCGCTTGCAGGCGGCGCTTGAGGCTGATCATCGTTCGTGTCCATCGATCCCGCCTCACTTCCCGATGAACTCTTCCGGCCTCAGCCGGTGGACGATGGCTGGGCCATTCTCGAGGTATTCTCGGCGCTGGATCCAACCCCGCGGGTCGCCGGCCGACGCCCGCGCGATGCGCGCGAGCCCGCGCCATGCCGCAAGCTCGGGCCGTTCGGGCACCACGAAGCGCACGGCGGACAGATCAGGCAGACCGGGGCCTCCGCTCTTTCCGCCACCCCTCCAGGCGCCCGGCAGGGCCGCGTGGAACTCCTTGTTCAGCCGCTCCTGCCAGCCGGGGAACCGGGCGGCCGTCCCCACCGCGGGGATCGTGGCGAGGGAGGCGAGGAACCCCTCGCGATCCGCCTCGCCGTCCAGCCCCGCCACGACGTCCTCGATGCACTGGACGACGGCATCCTGGATCGGCGGGCAATCGAACCCGAAGGCCGCCGGATCCGACCGGAAGTAGAGGTCGAAGCACTCGTCGCACTCGCCGTCCACCGGGACGGGGTCGCCGTCTGGAAGGACGTACGTCGGCGTGCGCGTGGGACGGCCCCCTCCTTGCCCGAAGACGGAGCCGAGCTTGTCGATGATGTCCACGGTGTACTCCCGGCGCCAGAAGGTGTCCCTGGGGATCTTCTCGTTCGCCTTGAGGAGGCGACGGAGGTATTCTTGCACCTTGTGAAGGTCATACTCGAGGTTCTTGATGCCATGACCGAGGGCGAACCCGTCGATGTACGGCACGACGCTCGTGTACGAGTCGTTGAGCGCGACGACGATGCCCGTATTCTTCCCTACGGACGCCATCGCCGAGGCGCTGTCGCTCGCGAGGCAGAGGGCCGGCACGTTGAACGTCTCGAACAAGATCTCGGCGATCTTCTCGCGGTGCGGGCGCGGCGTCATGTCCTTGTACAGCATCGCGACCGGGTGCTCCGACGGGTCGATCCGCATGTCCGTGTAGAACAAGTAGTGCCAGACCTTCTCCATGGCGGTCCAGTCCTCGATGATGCCGTGCTCGACGGGGTACGTCAACTTCAGCACGCCGCGGAGCTGCTCCGCCTCCTCTCCCACGTAGTACTCGCGGACGTAGCCGCCGATTTCGACGTCGTAATAGTTATATTCCCTCGTGAACGGGTTCATAGTCGTCCCTCAAGCCGAGGATCTGCTTGTTCTATCCACCGTCCACTCGAGCACATTTAAACGTGCAGCGTAGTCTCGATCATCGACGCCTCGATGCGCCACAAGTCCTCGCCCCATCCGGCCAGGATGTAGGCGCGGTTGTAGAACTCGGAGATGATCGTATCCTGGTACCCGGCAACTTGCACGATGAACACGTCCACTAATGCCCTATACTTCATTTTCTCGATTCGGTTCACGAGAGGCACGCGCTTTGATGTACCGAGCCTGTTCTCAATACCTGGTTTTGAATTCGTTGCCTTCCAAACCTATATTTGATCAAGTTCAGTTATTATCTCGCGGTCGATTCCATCGCGGATTCCAAGAATGGTTCAGATCATCGAAAGCAATCAACAGATCCTCGGTGGCAAGCCGGTCATCAAAGGGACGCGCATGCCCGTCGACTTGATATTCGAGCTGGTCGGAGCTGATGAATACATCGATCAAATCCTCGAAGATTACCCGTCATTAACCCGAGACATCGTGGAGAAGGTCATCGATGTCGGGGTTTCCGGAAAAAAACATCAAGGTTGATTCGATGATGAAAGCCGGCATACCGAGAGCCCAGCAAGTAAAGGAGCTGGCGATCTTGCTCGAGCCCGTCTTCGAGCGCGTGGCTTGCGATTTTGTTTACGTTGCCGGCTCGTGGAGCCAGGGCATCGAGATGCCGTGGAGCGACCTGGACATCTTTATCTTCAAGGAATCCAACGAATCGATGTCAGCCGCACGAGTCATGAGATGGCTGGCACGAGTCGGTGTATGGATGGAGGAGCAATCGAAAATTCCCAACCTGGATCTGCAAGACCTCGGCACGTTACCGCCTCACGTCCAGTTCTCGGCCATATCGACGGGGAAGCTCCTTTTCTGCAAGAACCCGGACGTGCTCTATCGTTTCAAGGAACGAACCATGAAGCTCCATTATGACCTGGCGCCGTGGCGGGATACATTGATCACGGATAGTGCCAAACATATGGTGGTGTCCGATGGACGTGGATAAAACGTGGATCCTCGAAAAGTTCACATCAGCCAAGCCATTCCTCGCGGTTCTCGCAGAGCTGATGGCCCAGGACGAACGCGATTTCAGCAAGGACATCAAATCACGTTTGCAGGCTGAGCGCGTCTTCGAAATCCTCTGCCAGGTCATCCTCGACGTGTGCTCCCACGTCGTCGCGCGCTCCGAGAAAGCACCACCTTCCACGTATTCCGACTGTGTGCGTCTTTTAGCAGATTTGGGCGTCATTTCCGAAGAACGGCTTTCGGATCTGATCCCTTTAATCCGGATGAGAAATCTCATCGTGCATCAGTACGGGATCATCGATCCGGGAAAGGTGCACGCATCGTTGCAAGAACTCTCGCGGGACATCGCGAGGTTCCGCGAAGATGTCCTGTCCTGGCTGGATCGGCTCGCCACGTGAAATCCGGGCGGGCTCGATGAGGACGGCCGTGTTCCATCGCGGGCGGCGACGATGGGCAGGTAAAGGCTGATATTACCGACAAGGCCATGTAGAACGCCGTTTCTTAGGCATTTTTATCGAAGTATGTTCATGCGCGCGGTCGCGTTCGAAAACGTCACGGACGTGAATGTTGGGGCGGTTGCATGTGATATAAAAGAGCGTGCACTCTAGGGGACGTTATTGTACGTTGTTGTATTCACTCCTATCCAACCTCCGACTTGGCGAATATAAGCCTAGTAACTAGATGCTTGCATGTCGCGCGACTGCATCGCGTGCGGGATGGAAGAAAAACGATGAGGTGCTCGTTGTTACTGCCCGCTGGCGGCTCAGCACGAGAGGAATCCGATCATGTCCTGGGATCAGCGTAGCCAAATGACATCATCGCCTTCGTCGTCGTGTCCATCGTCGTGCGGCCCCCGCGCGGGCAGTTCGGTTTGGTCGGATCGGTCGAAATGCATGAACGAGGCTCGTCGCCTCGACGCGGGAAAATGGCACGGGGGTTCTAAATGGTTGCGGATTCCCACGATTGTGGGAAGGATTGTCGCGGTCACAGGTGAACGGATCAAGGTCACCTAGACGGGATGCCTCTTCATCTTGTCATCGATCGCCGGGAAGTCGGAGGATCCGGGAATATGGAAAATGATGGGAGGGAAAGAAAAGGCTCATCATCGCGCCCGCTCTCGCATTATACGCTGCACGAGCTTCCTCAACTCGTCGCCGACGAACACCGTGCTCGAGACGGCGAAAATCCCGATCCACTGCATGAAGGTGAGTGGCGCGGTGCCCAGCCCGACCTGGAACAGGGGCACGTATGTCACCATGATTTGCAGCGATATGGAGATCACGATCGCGTAGAGCAGGTATTTATTGTTCCGCAGCCCTATCTTGAACACGGAGAGCGAGCGCGACTTGCAGTTCAAGGCGTTGAACACCTGGAACATTGCGAGCGTGGTGAATCCGACCGTCCTCGCCTCTTGAAGGTTTTCCGTCGACGTCCACGTGATGTGGAAGAGGAAAAGCGTTCCGATCATCATCAACGTTGACACGAAAAGGGTGTTCTGCAATATCTCACGGTTGATGATCCGGGCGTCTGGCGGGCGAGGTGGTTCGTCCATCACGTCCAGCTCCTTCGGTTCCGTGGCGAGGGTGACGTCCAGGACACCGTCGGTGACCAGGTTCACCCACAGCACTTGCACGGGGGTGAAGATGATGAAGTCGTATTGCACGCCAGTCAACAAGGGCATCAAGGTGAGCGACACGATGATGGTGAGGATCTCGCCGAGGTTCGTGGAGAGCAGGTACTTGACCACCTTACGCACGTTGGAGAACACGACCCGCCCCTCCTCTATGGCGGCAACGATGCTGGAGAAGTTGTCGTCCGTCAGGATCATGTCGGAGGCTTCCTTCGCCACGTCGGTGCCCGTTATGCCCATGGCAACGCCGATGTCTGCTGACTTCAACGCGGGCGCGTCGTTCACGCCATCACCGGTCATGGCGATGATGTGTCCCTTACGACGCAATGACTGCACTATCTGGTACTTGTTCGTCGGGGACACGCGCGCGAACACGGCCGTGTTGTCGATGACTTCGTCGATCGCGCTGTCGTCCATCTTGTCTAGATCTTCCCCGCTGATGACGCGTCCCCCTTCCTGGACGATGTTCAGTTCCTTCCCGATGGCCTCCGCGGTGATCCGATGGTCGCCCGTTGCCATTATCACCTTGATGCCGGCTCTGGTGCAGGTGGTAATGGACGGCAGCGATTCGGGACGCGGCGGATCGATCATACCGACGAGGCCCAGGAACGTGCCTAGCTGCTTTCCAAGCTTGATGGATTCCTTGAAGGCATCGATCTCGTCCTTCTTTAGCTCCGCATACGCCAGGCCAAGCACTCGCAGAGCGTTGCTGGCCATCTCCTCGTTCACCTTCAATATCCGCGCTCGCTCGCTGTCACCGAGCGCAACCGCCTTCCCGGCCACCGCCAGCGACGAGCACCGGGCGAGGATGATCTCGGGAGCACCCTTGATCAAGACGTCGATCATGCCCTCTCCTATGTCGTGGAACGTGATCATGTACTTTTCCTTGGAGTTGAAGGGAACCTCGTCGATCCGGTGGTAGTATTCTTCCTCCTCCTCCTTGTGGATCTTCTTCTTCGCTGCCAGGACTAATAGCGCGCCCTCGGTGACGTCTCCATAGATGGCCCAGGCGAGATTGTCCCCTTCCTTGTGCTGCCTCAAGCGGGCATCGTTGCATAAGGTCGCGACTCGGAGCAGTTTGGCCAGCGAGGGAACCTTGTCATCGCCGAGGTCCACGCCATCGGCTTGAAATTGACCCTCGGGAACGAAACCGGCACCGGTCACGTCGACCAGCTGCGCGTCTACATAGACCTTTCGCACGGTCATCTGGTTCGTGGTCAGGGTGCCCGTCTTATCCGTGCAGATTACCGAGGCCGCACCGAGCGTGTCAACGGCTTGCAGCTTCCGGATGATCGCGTTTCGTTTTGCCATCCGGTTCACGCCGATCGCCAGCGTGATGGTCATCACGGCCGGCAACCCCTCGGGAATGGCTGAAACGGCGGTCGCTAGGCCGAAGAAGAAGAGGTCTACCATCTGGAACGCACGGATGAGCCCGATGGTGATGATCGCGGCGCTGGAGACGAGAGCGAGCATGCCGAGCTTCTTCGTGATGTCTTCGGTCTGCTTCTGGATGGGCGTCTTAACCTTTTCAGCCTTGGTGAGCAGCGTGGCGATCTTCCCGATCTCCGTGCGCATGCCCGTCCCGACGACGACGCCCTTGCCGCGCCCGTGGGTGACGACCGTGCCGGAATATGCAATGTTGACGCGATCGCCGATCAAGAACTCGGGTTTAACTTTATTGGTGTTCTTGTTCACGGTCGTGGACTCGCCCGTGAGCATCGACTCGTCAACCTCCAGGTTCGCGGCCTCGAAGAGCCGCACGTCAGCGGGAACCTTGTCACCCGCCTCGAGCAGGACGATGTCGCCGGGCACGATCTCGGTGGCCTTTAACCTGATCTCCGTGCAAGTGCCTTGTTCGGAGCACGACCGCAGCACGTCCGCTTCCTGGAACGTGAGCCTCTTCAAGGCCTCCAGCGCCGTTTCCGCCTTGTACTCCTGGCTGAACCCGAGGATCGTGTTGAAGGCGATGACGGCAACGACGACGTAAGTGTCGACGTATTTCCCTGCAAAGACGGACAACAAAGCCGCGATGACCAGCACCATGAATAGCGGGTTCTTCAACTGTCCGAGCAGTATTTCCAGCTTGGTGATCTTGTGTCCTTCGGCGAGCTCGTTCGGGCCATGTTCCTTGAGCCGCCGGGCGACTTCCTCTTCTGACAGCCCGTGCACGCTCGTGCCTAACTCCGCGAGGACCTCCTCGGCCCCCATCGCATGCCATTGTTTCTCTTGCATCGTGATTCGACCCTCTAATTGCTAGCAGCTCCCCCATGTCCTTTCCGGCATTCCTTCATGGAATGGTGCGGGAGGTTGTAACCGCAATACGAATTGGAATGACCTATTGACGCGCCTTAAAATATTTTTCCATGTTGAGACATGCGAGGGCCAACCCGAAGCACGTGCTTCGCATCCTCAAAGGACGGCCATGGAAGAGACGGTTTCGGGGAGTGGACAGCAAGATGGCGCGTGTAGGACTAGACTGCGGACACTACAGCTATGGCCTGGGTTGGAAGCATCATGGGCGTGAACGTGGAGTCGGTTACATGACTAATTAAAGAGCGATCACTCTAGCAGGACGTCTGTACCGTCGTTCGTCGCGTGGCGATGAAAGCTTGCTGCTCTATGCAATAGCCAACCACAGCTCGTACTTGTTCAGCCGCGCCATGGGCGCGAGCATCGGGCTCGAAGAGCCAGAACCGGAGAACATCATCCGCCAGCTCTCGGCATTCTCGCGGGAGGCTGCGCGCGTTCTCGTCGCCGACTACCCGGGGATCGGCAAGGTGCTCGCTCCCGCCGTGCAGTACGGGAACGAGTCGGACATCTATTTCGATGACCCCGACCTCGTCGACGTGCTGGTCTCGGAAGCAAACGCCACCGAGCCCGCGTACGCCTTCGTCCACCAGACCTCGGACAAGCAGCCGCTCAAGCCGGGGTTCCGCGAGAAGATGGCGCGGCTGCTGCCGATGTGCCGTCGCCTCGGCACGCGCAACATCACGATACACCTGCCTCTCGACCGGGACGGCACGACCCCGGCCTTGCTCGACGAGCTGTGCGCGCCCGGGTTCCTCGATGCCGTGCGGAAATCGCGCGTGTCGATCGACCTGGAAAACAACTGGCACGCATCGTGGTTCGGATTCACCGACCACTTGATCGATTTCTACGCGGCACTTGACAAGCGCCTTGATGCGATTGGAGAAGGGCGGATGAAGGAATGGTTCGGCATGACCTTCGACTGCGGCCATTTCTTCGCGCAGTACTGCATCGCGGGGCGGCCGCTGCGGCCTGACCTCGACCGGCTGTTTTCAGCCCTCGCAGACCGCATCCGGACGCTGCATCTCCACGGGAACGACGGCACCAGCGACCAGCACAAGTGCTTCGAGCCGCCACCCGCGGGTTCAGTAGATACAAGTGCTTTCAGATCGAACCAGCAAGCCTTGCTCACTTGCTTGCCGGCGCTCGACCTGGCGGGGCGAGCCCGGGAAGGCGAGTGGGACATGGTGATCGTGTCCGAGATCGCCGTGCCGTTCACGACGGACGCCTACCTCGCCCACTCCCGCCTCATCTTCGACGCCATCACGGGTCGTCCTTGTAAAACCTAAAAAACGTGAGCTTGAAAGGGCATACCAAGACAGCGGGACGTTTAAATGGGTAGATCAAGTGGGAGATCGCGGAATGCTGGACGTTCGCAGAAAGGATATAAAACGAAGTTTGTACTACTGACCGTGGTGTAGCTTTACACGTCCCACGAGGTTCGAAGCCATGATAGTGGTATCCCATGCCGGTCATGAGATCGAGCTTCCACCAGACAGCATGATCATCATCAAGTTTGCTTCGGAGCACGATTACGAATCGCTCGCGAACGAGGACCTGAAGATAGAATTCGACGGAGAGTGCTTGTACATTCACTCACCTGCATCCAAGCTACACGAGAACGTTGTATTCAACTTGCTAACCATTTTCAAGCGGTTTCTATCTCGAAACCCATCTTTGGGTGACCCCATCGGATCCAAGTTCGCGTTGAAATTGCCGAATGGAAAGCGGCCAGAGCCAGACGTGGTCGTCGTCCCGCGAGGCGCCGTGGGTGATAACGACTCCATCTACGAGGGCATCCCACGCCTGGTGATCGAAGTGCTATCTCCGAGCACCAAGGATCACGACCTCAACGTGAAACGGAAGTGGTACGAGGAGAACCGCGTGCCCGAGATCTGGTACGTCGACCTGGAAGGGCACAAGATCACCGCGCTTCGACCAGTGAAGGCCGGAACGTACAAGGCGACCGAATATTCGAAGGATGTTGCCATTTGCGAGGTGCTAGGACATCTTGAGGTGTCGCTCGCCGAAATCTTTTCTACTTGAAGCCTCCTCACGCCTTTAATCGGCAGAAACATCGACATGTTTTTTAAGCAGCATCAGCAATGTCTTTCTTTGTACTGCACGTGCTTTTTCATATCGACAGAACTCGTGAATTTCGACTCATAATCCGACGAGCACGCGTGAAACGACTGCTGGGCGCCACGCTCCTAGCCATGACTCTCGCAGGAAACATTACCTATTACCTTGCTTTTTGTCTTGGAACTCGAGGCGCCTCAGTGCTTTCGACCGGCCAATCGTCTCGGGCAGCGTCGACAAGGCGTTTTTCTCCACGCTAAGTGACTCGAGTGCCCCCAAGATCGAAAAGCCACTCGGGCAGTGTCGAGAACGAGTTCAGCCGGAGTCCAAGATGTTTTAGTGTTGCCAAGTTGGCAACACTCCCGCCTCATCTTCGACTCGATCACCGGAATCAAGGAATAAACCGGTATATTCCACGTCCAATTTGACAGCGATGGAACTCGTGAATAACCCAGTAACGGCGGAACTTGATGTCTGAATTTTAAAGATTTAAAAGGAACCTTGCATTCGCCGTTTCTATGCACAAACAAAACGTTAA
>JAFGBX010000211.1 GCA_016932935.1 Promethearchaeota archaeon
AAGGAATTAGAATGTATATTTTACCACATCAAGATGTGTGATCTTCGGCCATTCCTTCTCGGTCGTATGAACCGTGGCGCGTTCTTTCAAGGCCACGGCAATCAAGATACAATCATTGTAGGATAGGACATTCCGATGTTGGCATTTCAATTTTCCCGCTGAAATCACCAACAGCCTATTCAGCGGAACGATTTGCACCTTTCCATCGAGATAGATCGAGTTTATCACGTCACTTGCATACTCTTTCCCGCCAGAAACGCAAAGATGCTTGAATGCCTCAATCAAGATGGTCTCCGGGATGATCGTATCGACTGAACCATCAATGATGTCTCGAAAGAGGGCTTCAACCTTTTCAGGAGGATTCCTGAGGTAGTGAAGCTGCACCGGTCCCGCGTCCAGGCAGACTCGTTTTCGCATTTATCTCTCGAGCCTCGCGTCTTCTTCCCGAGATTCAAGGTAGATTTTCTTGAATTCTTCCACTGTAGGGGCATTCTTGCGGATGTCATCGATTTTCTTCACGGGTTCTAGAATGATGTTGCCCTCTTCATCTTCTGTAACGAGGACATACTGCCCATCGACGATATTATGTTTCTTGCGGATTTCAGCTGGGATCGATATCATCCCCTTGTTGGTGACCTTAACGTATCCCTCGGACATGGTATTCTCCTAGTAAAGTGATAGTTGTTCTAGAGATTTATGGTTTCACTAAGACAATAGTTGAAGGTCCAGGTTGTTTTCCGCACCGGAATCCCTTCCCGAGTGAGATTTAATGGCGAACGGCGCGAAAAAAACGTTTAACCTAGTGCGAGATACTGCCCCTATAGCGCGGTAATGCAATAAATCAAGCTGCCGCTAGAGCCGGACGACAAGAATCTGGTAGGATAAGGGAAAATAAGAAGGAATGGTAGAAAGGTGCTTTTGAGGGCACGTTTCCGCCTGAGCTCGTGCATTGCCGGCCCGCTTCCGTCGCGGAAAGGGATCGCCTGCGAGGGCGCTGTTACCGAAGCGCGTGCCCCTGCGGCTGCTGCCCTTCGGGCCTTTGCCGGGCAGCCTCCTCGCCCCGTCGGGCGAGTGGATGGAGGACACCGACGACCGCCAGCGTCGTGGCACAACCGGCGGCCCGTTCAGTCCCCCGTGCGGCGACACTTTCGTAGCCGCCGCACCCTTTCCATATCAGAAGGTCGGTCGACACCTCTTCCATCGGGGCAGGATCTTCGCAGCGGTTTTGCCATCTTGCTGCTGCGACGCCGCTCGCGCGGCCTTGCCGCTCGGTGCCAGCGCCAGCACCCGCCTTTCGGCGGGCACCGACATCAGCCTCGAACAGCTGGATCGGGATTCCGAACGCTCGGCACTTTCGGCACGCACCGCCCGTTTCCATCCCTCGCGCGCATTGCTGCACGCGTTGCTGCCAGTATCGGAAGGATCGACCATCATCCACGCTTTCGTCGCGGGCAGGACTATTGCCGCGCCCAGCCCCGTGAGGCCCGGCAAGCAATGTCGCTCGTGCGACCGGCTCACCCTTGCGAGCGAACCGAGCGGGCACCGCGAGCACCCGGTGGCGCCGAATCACGCCACGGAGCGCTTTGTACCCGTTTGTTCCCGCCTGTCATGGAACGGTGGATCGTGTGAACCGCCTCGTTGTCGCTCCCTGCATCGTCGACGGGCTCGTTCGGCCACCCGTCGACACCGCCACCGCCCTTTCGGGCGCGGCGGTCGAGTGCTCCCGCGAGCACCACGGACAAGGCACCGATCGGTGCGGGTCTCGGCTCGCACCAGGTTCCGCCAAGATCGTTCGCGGACGACCGCGGGGACTACCAAGAGGGATTCACCGTGTACTTCTCCCGCACGTTGCTGTGCAGCCCCACCGGTTCTTTCCAGGGGGCCGAAACGGCCCGCGTCGACACGCGGGCCGCCAGGAAGCCGCGGGGCGCCGGTTTCCCCGGCGCCTCCCTACACTTCCCACCACGGGCTCCTCGCCCATAGCCGCTATTACGCGGGAAAAGGTCGCACATGCACGAGACACGTCGCTAGGACGTGCCCGTCTTCCCCATCGGGGAAGTGCGATGCGACCACGACCGGGACGCTCGGGATGCGCCCGGCGCGCGATCTACACGCCGATGCACGAGTTTCCTTCTCGATCTAAGATTGGACACCTTTCTATTTAAAGCACGCTATTAAGGGCATAATATGGCGCAAAAACCCACTACAATTTTTCGTCGCTTTTCGTCGTCGCGTAGGGGGTGGACGAGTCACGGCCGTCGGGAGGCTTCCCGCCCCTGCTATGCCCGTCAAGTCAGGTGGCTGGACTCGCGACCATGCTCGTCAGCAAGCGCGAGCGTGCTGTTTCAGCAGCACTAGCTTGTCCCGGGCATGTTTCTCGATCATTACCCTTTTTATTGCCAAGGTTCTCTTCACCATGTCATCCGCTGCTCGATCCATTGCTCGGCCATACAATGTTTTCAAGCCATCTCTGTGCAACTCGAGCGATTCCAGGAATGAGAACCCCTTGCTCGGATCTATCACGTTCCGGAAGTCGACAAGCGAGGTGTCCTTCCACCATTCCTTGTAATAGAATCGGGAACCGTAGTTCTCCTCCCAGTAGGACATGTTCGAAAAAACCTTGTCGCCAGGACAGAGGAAGTATAGGGGAAAGGGCGTGTTGAATAGAACCCCTTTTTCCACCAGCGTGGCAAGGTACGAGAAGCTTTCCTCGACAGTTTCTCGGGTGTCCCCTGGAAAATTGTAGACCATGTTCGAGACGATATGGTGGCCAAGATCTCGCGCCCACCCCGCGATATCCGCCATCCGTTCCAGGTACCGGGTCGGACTCGTGGTTTTTTTCATCCTCACCAGCGTGTCCTTCGAGCCGGACTCCAGGCCAACGACGAGGGTCACGTTTGCGTCCTTGAAGGCCTTGATATCCTTGCATCGGAGGATGTCCAGCCTGCTTTCCGCGACCATGTGGAATCCGGGGTTTTCCTCTTTCAAGAAGGAGAGCACCTCGTCCCTCCAAGCCTGGTTGTACCCGAAGGTCGGGTCGCAAAAGCCGAGCACGCTCTTGCATTTCCCTCTCAGCGGGTCATTACCTGGAAGTGTCGCCAAGAAGGAGAAGGCGGTCTCGATCTCGAGCTTGGCCCTGGCGGGACTGTACGACCTCCATTTAGCGCCCTTCGGCTTCAAGCAGGCCAGTGTCTCTTCCATGCAGTAGGCGCACGACCCGGGACACCCACGTGACAAGGAAAGGGCGACGTGGGTGTATTCCCCCGCATGGGGGAAGACCGAGAAGTCGGGGAGGGGCAGATCATCCATTTCGACCATGATCGGCCCCGTTATGATGGATGTCCGGGGTGCGGGCGGTTGCTGGTGGATCTCCGCGGGCGCGTCCAAGGTAAACCTCCCCCGATTCCTCACGATGTTGGTAACGGCCAGCTCGCCCTCTCCCTTCACCACGTAATCCACGCCGACATTCAAGAAATCCTGCGGTACGGCCGTCGCGTGGTAGCCCCCCACCAAGATGACGGGTTTCGGCATGCTACCCGAGGCGACGAGGCGATGGATCGCCTTGATGATGTTAATGGTCTTTGCATAGTTCAAACTGGAGAAGCAACTAACCAAGATGTAGAATTCGGTGTCACGGGTGAAGGTGAACGCGTCATCAACTTCGTCCTTGATTCTCCTTGCCAGATCCTCGACCTCTTCGACTTCTCGCGTGGGATCCCCGCCTATAAGGCTTCCAGACAGGATTCCACCCCCGTGTCGTTCCCTCATGAGGTCGATGAGTGAGACCTTCACGAGGTCGCCCAAGGCTTTCTTAAGGCTGGAGGCGAGATAGAGGATGTTGGCGGGAAAACCACGGTTAGGATCCTCGTTTTTCTCTGCAGAATGCGCGTTTATGAAAAGCACGCTCTTCGTTCCTGGATGCATGATATTGCAGTTGATAAAACAATTTAAAAGGCACGATAAAACGCCACGATCGGTCGAACCACATCCGTGGTTCTTTGTTATCATGATTGATTAAACACGTTCATTCTTGATGGAAGACCTCGTCCATCTCTGCCCACCACTCGCCGTCCTTCCGGGTCGGCAGCGGCTCTTGCATGGGCTTCACGTACGCCCACCACTCTTGCGTCTTCGGATCCGCGGCCATGCGGGCCATGTCAGCGGCGTAGTCCCCGCCCGTGTACTCGAAGTAGCTGAACAGGAAGCCGTCCTTGTAGTAGATCGAGTAGTTCTTGATGTGGCAGTTCTTGATCATGGCCAGGACGTCCGGCCACACCCTGGCGTGGCAAGCCTTGTACTCTTCCAGCCTCGATGGCCGGACACGGATGATGCTGCCATGTCGTTCCATGAGGAGAGGTCACCGCTCGTGGATAATAAACAATCCCTCGGCCATTCAAATAGGGGGACGACAAACGGAAGATGATCGAGCGCAAACGAACAGACCCGAATTCCCCCGACCCAGACTCGATGATCAGACGCATGCCCGTCCCAAAAGAAAAGGCACATAGCACGTACTGGCACGCCTATTGCCCCAACATGGATCCCGGCAAGATACAAGATGTGGTGGAGGAACGATGGTTGGTCTCCGCCGGCACGCGAATCCACCTGGACGTCTTCGGGATGGCAGGCGAAAACCTCCCGATAACGGTCGTGTTCATCCCGGGCACCAGCGTCTACAGCAGGTTCTATGCCTCGTTCTTGTACGGGCTCTACAATCGCGGCTTTCGCGTCGTTTGCCCCGACATGCCCGGCCATGGCTTGAGCGGCGGGCCAAGGGGTCACTTCACGATCGAGCAGCTCGTGGCGACGGTCCAAGACGTGGTCTCATGGGTGTTGGGCGAGCAAGGCCAGCGGATCGTGGTCATGGGGTCGAGCCTCGGCGGGATCACGGCGTTCTACGCGGCTGCCGCCGACCGACGCATCAACGCCACGGTATGCCACAACGCGGCCATCCTCAGCGAGAGCGCGCATAAAAAAATCGTGAAGGTGAGCGGGATATACAAGATGATGAAGCCGCTCGTTCCAGCGCTTTCTCGTGTCTTCCCCCGGATGAGAATCAGCGTGAAGGCATACCTGGATCCCGACGCGTTGACCGGATCCGCGGACATGCGAGCTATGCTGGACAAGCTCTTCGTGGATCCGCTCTTCACCGAGAACTACACGCTGACATCCCTGGCCACGCAGATGAAGGCCAAGCCTGCCGCGCCTCCAGAAAGCATCGAAACACCCGTCATGTTGATCAACGGCACGGACGACGTGCTGTTCAGCGTCGATTACATGCGGGAGATACACGATCGACTTGCCCGAAGCCATAAAAAAGCGTTAGAGATCATCGAGGGCGGCACGCATTTCGTCCTCCACGAGCACCGGGACGCTTGCATCGGGAGAATCGAGACATGGATCCGGAAGGTGATGGAATGATGAATCATAGGGAGAGATTCATCGCGACGGTCGACCGGAAGCCGGTCGACCGCCCCGCGTGCTGGCTGGGCATGCCCATGCCGACGGCCCTGGAGGGCCTCTACAAGCACTTCAAGGTGGACAACCCGGTCGACCTGAAGCTGGCCGTCGACGACGACGTCTGGGAGGTCGACGTGCCTTACGACAACCCCCCGACGAACCACGTCGCGTGCGCCTTCAACTTTGCCAGGACGGGGCCGATGGCCTACGAGAACCGGACGCTCACCGCGCCCGGGGTCTTCGAGGACTGCATTGACCCGGTCGAGGTCGACGAGTTCGACTGGCCCGACCCAGCTGCGCACGTCGACCCAGATAGGTGTCGCGAGGTGGTGGAGACCGTGCCCAGGGATTACCCTGTGCTCGGAGTGCTGTGGTCCGCGCACTTTCAGGACTTGCTCGCTGCCTTCGGCATGGAGAGGTGCTTCGTCCGGATGCAAACGCACCCGGCCGTCGTCGAGGCCGTCTCGAGCCGCATCGTCGACTTCTACTTAACGGCTAACGAAATCTTCTACAAGGCGACGAGCGGCCGGCTCGACGCCGTCCTCGTCGGCAACGACTTCGGCGGGCAGAAGGGCCTCATGATCCACCCGAAGAAGATCGAGCGGTTCGCGCTCCCCGGTGCCAAGAAGATCGTCGATCAGGCAAAGGCACGTGGCCTCAAGGTGGTCTACCACTCGTGCGGCTCCGTGTACGAGGCGATCCCCATGCTCGTCGACTTGAAGGTGGATGCGATACACCCGATCCAGGCCCTGGCGGATCACATGGAGCCATGGAGGCTCAAGGCGAACTTCGGCGACAAGGTCTCGTTCTGCGGCGGTGTGGATCACCAGCACTTGCTCGTCAACGGGACGCCGGACGACGTGATAAAAAAGGTGCTGGAACTGCGGCGAATATTCCCGACGGGGCTCGTGATCTCGCCGAGCCACGAGGCGATCGTGCCCGACATCCCGCCGCTGAACGTCGAGGCCATGCTCGCCGCGGTAAAGCGCGGCAAGCCATAAACCACGATTCTGGCTTCTGTCGCATGGTCTCGACCTTTTTATACGTGTGTTCGCTCTATTCTGGTAGGCATCATTGAGAATTGCCATAGGAATAAATCCCTGTTGATAACCCGGCATCCCAAGGAGGCGAGATCATGACTACTAAGAATCCTTCGAGTAGCGACGGCATCGACGTGAAGAAACTCCTCGAGATCTTGCCGAAGTTGATCCGGGAAAACGATACCGTCAAGGGAGCCATCATCACGGCACTCTCTGGCGTTGTTGCTACGAGAGAAGACTTCAAGGATTTTATACGTGAAACGGACAAGCGGTTCGACGCGATGCAGGCCCAGATGGACAAGCGGTTCGACGCGATGCAGACCCAGATGAACAAGCGGTTCGAACAAGTCGACGAGCGCCTGGACCAGGTCGACAAGCGCCTGGACCAGGTCGACAAGCGCCTGGACCAGGTCGACAAGCGCCTGGACCAG
>JAFGBX010000212.1 GCA_016932935.1 Promethearchaeota archaeon
GACTTGCTCGTGCTTGCCGACTCGGGCGACGACGGCGACGAGTACGACTACGCGCCGCCCCGCGAGGGCCTCGTCGTCACATCGCGCTCCGGCGTGGCGACCATCGCCGGCGTCGAGAAGTCACCCGTCAAGCAGAGCTGCACCATCCACGTCGCCATGAAGGTGCCGAAGTGCATCACGAGGGAGAGGAAACGCAGCGCGGAGCTCGTCGACCTCGAGGCCAGGATCACGCTCGACCTGTACGCGGGGGAGCCGTTCGCCCGCGCGACCATCGACGTGGACAACGCCGCCGACGACCACCGGCTCCAGGCTTGCTTCCCGACGGGCCTCGCGGTGGCCAAGTCACACGCCGCCGACCACTTCATGGTCATGGAGCGCGACATCGCGCTTCCGAGGGACGACGGGTGGTACCAGCCCGCGCAAGGGCTGTACCACACGGACGGGTTCGTCGATCTTTCAGACGGGAAAGCCGGGCTCGCCGTGTTCGTCAAGGGACTGCCCGAGTTCGAGATCCTGCCGGCCATGCAGAACGCCATCGCCATCACGCTCTTCAGGGGCGTGGGCTGGCTGAGCCGGGACGGCATGCCGCTCGCGCGTGGCCACCTGGGCCGGCCGTCGGGCCTCAACGGGCCCTTCCTGCCGACGCCGGGCGCACAGTGCCGTCGCAAGATGCGCTTCGAGCTCGCCATCATGCCGCACGCCGGCGGCTGGGAGGAGGCGCTGCTCTGGAAGCGCATGAAGGCGTTCCAGGTGCCGCTCAAGGCGATGGTGCGTGGGGCCGGGGATCACTTCTACGAGCCGCCGCTCGCCACCGGGGCGGTCAAGCCGCTCGAGTTCGACGATGAATGCATGCTCCAGGTCGAGCCCGAGGCGCTCGTCGTGTCCGCTTTGAAGAGGGCGGAAGGAAGCAACGGCATCGTCCTCCGCGTCTTCAACCCGTCCCCGTCGGCTATGCAGGGCCGGATCCGGCTCTCCTTCGAGCCGTCCAGCGTGTCCGTGGTGAACCTCGACGAGGAGTTCCGCTCGGCGGTCATGTACCTGGACGGTGGCTTCGGCTTCGCGATCAAGGGCTACCAGATCATGACGTTCCTCGTGAGCCCGAAGCGGTACTCGTCGTGACGGCAGTGCCCCTTCCCCCCCATCGCCCCGGCTTTCATTCAAGCACGATACCGCCCCACTCACTCGACGGCCGTGAACCCGCACCTGGCCGGGGCATCGACCATGGTTGTTTCGACCGGCGCGGCCTGGTCGGTGAGGTTTCAACTGCCCGCACGGCCGGCGCGGGTCAGGATCACGACCGCGGACGGCGGCGTCATCTGGAAGTAGATGTACTCGTTACCGCCAAGGTACTTGAAGTCCTCCGGGCTCGTGAGGGCCAGCGTGCCGTCGCCCTGGCACGAGTATCTCCACCTGGTGCCCGCCCTCGCCTCGTCGTCCAGGAGCCACACTTCGTCCCCCATGGCCCGCCACCGCGCCGGCGCGCCGTCGACCTGGCACGAACCGTCCGGTCGGAGCACCAGGGCCTTGATGGCGCCGCTCGCGGCGACCCACGTGCCTATCAAGCCATCGTTCACGTTCGTATTACCCGGGCGTTTTTTGGAAAAGGGAAAAGAAGGAATATTATTGTTGATCAAGGCCATTCGGTCTTTATCTTCATCGTGGTGTTCACGAGCTCTTGCGCGGCCTTCACAGCCCTCATTACCTTCGACATGTTACCCGTCAATTTGAACTTCCCGCTCATGAGCCCCTGGATCGGGTCCAGCTCCTTGGAAAGCACCTTCTTCCAGTTCCCGATGGGGCCATCGTAGACGAACTCGGCCTTCGGCATGTTCTTGATGTCGTCGACCTTGTAGGCCTTGCGGCACTTCCCGTGCCACAGGTCGAAATAGGCTGCCATCACGGGTTCCTTCGTCTTGTCGTCGCGGCCGATGAAGACGAAGTCACCTTCCCACGTCTTTGCCGCTTCCTCGTATGCGGGGTTGTTGTTGAGAGCTTCGCTGTATTCCTCTATCCATTCCTTTGAGAATATCAAGCCCATCTGTGCTTCTCACCTTTGATGTCGGGATCACTCCGCCCTCGTGCCGTGCCCGAAGCCTCGCCGGCCTGGCGAAGTGAATGGATAATAATTCTCAAAAAAGCATAAATAACTATTGAAGGCTCGCCCGAAGATGCGACCTGGGCAAGAAGGGAAGTGCCCGTGCCCCCCGGATCACTCGGCCGGGTTTGGCTGCAGCTGCCCCTCTCCGAAGACCTCCTTTTCTAAAAACGCCCTGCACTTGTCGAGCTCCTCGTCCTCGCCCTCGACCAGCAGGACGACCGAGCCTTGTGCCGCGCCGAGCCCACCGCTCGCCAGTTGGAACGCCTCGACGTCGAACAGCATCTCGAGGGCGTCGACCTCCGTGATCACGGTCGCGGACAGGGGGAACAAGCCGACGGCCATGCCCTGGCTCCACCTCGCGAAGTCGGAGCCTGCCATCTGGCTCGTGCCGTCGATCTCGCCCCATACCATCTTCTCCAGGCCGATGGGGACGACCAGGTCGACTCCCTTCGCCTTGATTGGGCCCAGGAGCGAGCCGACCGTCCCGCCTCCCTTCGGGTCGCCGAGCAAAACGCCCACGGTGCCCTTGTGGTCGATCGCGTTGGCGCCCTTGACCACGACGTCGCCTGCCCTCATGCGCTGCACGGTCGTGAGGCGGTCGGCATCGTCCTTGACGTCCCTGGCCGCCTTCCCCTTGATGACGACCTCGGGCTTCCGCCGCTTGTTCGCCCAGAGGCGCTCGTTTCCCCCGGCGAGGATCTCGCCCGTGATGAAGTCGGCCTTGTTGAAGTCGGCGGGGGCGCCGATGTGCTTGAGCAGCTCCTCGAGGACGTACGCGTTCGTGGAGCCACGCGTGACGAGGATGCTGTTCCCGTCGTCGATGCGATCCTTGAGGTATTCCAGCACGCCCTTCGCGACGAGCCGCTTGGACTCGCTGGGCGTGAGGCTGATCTGGATGTTCAATGGAGTTTCACCACCACCGCCAACCAGGGGCCGGGGGGATTACAACCTTTCGCCCGGGGAGGGCAGGGCCCGCCTCGCGGGGCGGGGTCGGGGCTGGTTTGCCCCAGGGGCGGGAGCCGCGCGTCCACCGGGCGCGCAGCCGCTTACAATCAGAAACGCGAGCGCGGCGCGCACGTTCGTCGTGTAACTCCCGCGGCGTCGGGCGACGCGAGAAAAAACCGCATGGAATTTTTTTATATGCCTTGCATGTTACCTAACTAGGACCCGCCGTTTGCCGGGAGAATTGAGGATCGGCCCATGCAGAACAAGGTTGCTTTCTTGAGGACGGATGAGCTCATCAAACTGCTGATCGACCAGCAAGCGCTGCTCTTCGGCGAGTTCACGCTAAAGAGCGGCGTGAAGTCCCCCTACTACATCAACATGGCCAAGGCGGTGAAGACGGCCGAGGGCATCGCCTCCATCGGCATGTCCCTCGCGGGATACGTGTACGCCAACTTCCTCGAGAGCTCGCTGCCCGAGGACAGGCGCGTCGACCCCGCGAAGCTCTTCATCTTCGGCCCGGCCTACAAGGGCATCCCGCTCGTCGCCGCCACGGCCTTCGCACTTTACGAGAAGTTCGACGTCAACGTCCGCTGGGGCTTCAACCGGAAGGAGGCGAAACTCCACGGGGACAAGGATGACACCTACATGATGGGTGACCTCCATGACGGTGATAACATCATCCTGCTCGACGACGTGATCACCAGCGGTGCCACGAAGCTGGAGGCCAAGGAGCAGATCGAGACGGCGACCGGCTTCAAGAACTTGAAGTTCGTCGCGGTCGTCGCGGTGCTCGACCGGTTCGAGGGCGCCCTTGAGATCCGCCAGCAGATCGACGTATACGCGGTGCTGCGGATGGATCAGGTCATGAAGACTTGCAAGGCCAACAACTGGGTCACCGGCGCGCAGTACGAGGCGTTCGACGAGTACTTCAAGCTTCACGGCCTCGTGCAATGACATCCTAGCCGCCCAACCTCGTTCGGCATCCCTCCTCCCGTTGAAACCGCCGGAACCTCCTTGGTACTCGAAAAAGTGGAAGAAAGAAACAAGGAAACCCCGTTCCCGAGCCTATCCCATCGCCGCGCCGCACTTGTTGCAGAACCGGGCGCCCGCGTCGTTCTTCGCGCCGCACTTCGAGCAGAATGGCCCTCCCGCCGCGGGTGCAGCGATGGTAGGGGCCGCGGCCGGCGCCGGCTGCGGCGAGTAGAAGCCGGCCGTGCCGCTCTTTGAACGGGCCGCCTGGATGGTCTCGGCCCCGATGATCACGTCCTTGATGCCGAGGGGGATCTGGAGCGCGTTCATCGCCGCGGCGCCGCACAAGGCGGCCAGCGCCAGGGCGTTGAGGGCGAGCCGCGGGGCGTACTCCGGGTAGCCGTCGAGAAGCCACTCCGAGTATATGTCGACCATCCTCGACAGCTGTATTATCCCCGAGACCGCGATGGCCGTCGCGAAGCCCGCAAGGGCCAGGCACGGGATGGACATACCGAGCATGAGCTTGAAGTCCCGCGCGATCTGCGCCCGTGCCACCCCGGTGAACACGATGACCAGCACCATCGGGGCGATGCCGCCAGCGCTCGCGATGATGATGATAGTTCGCCAATCGTCGCTCGATGAGAAGAGGGAGCCGTCCACTATCACGAAGGCAATGCACACGCCAATAAGAACGAGGCTCAGTATCGCGAACGTCTGGGCGAGTTTCAGGTTCTTTTGAGCTAAATCTTCGGTGGATTGTTCCGTTTCGATCACCCATTCAAGGCGGCTGCCATAGAGGTCTGCGTTCTCGGGGCGCGCGTGCGTCCGTCCGTGTCTCCAGCTTCGTGCTGCCCCTGGCAACCGTGCGAATGACATGTCGCTTTCGTGAATAAATAATTGCTACAACCTCCCTAACCTCTTGTCCCACCACAAACCACAACCCCGGGATTCTACACGAATAGTTTTTTTCCACGGGCTTCATTCTTTCCGATATCCACGGAACAATATCGGACGCAGCGTCTCCGGCCCTGGGTTCTTCGGTTCGAGCGATTCAGAAATAATAATAACGAGAATATCAAGAACTTCTATAGGGAAGTGGTCTAGCCTGGTATGATTCCCGGTTTTGACGTCTCCTTGGAGAAGTCGCCGAAGGGACCGGGCGGTCGCGGGTTCAAACCCCGCCTTCCCTATCTGCCCGATTCCGCCTTCGATTTCATTCATCCGTGAGGGGAAACCTATTTTTCCAGCCAGAACGGTCTCAACGGCATGGTGATCTCGTGTGGAGCGGCGAGGGCGAGCATCGTCCCGCCGGGCAGCATTGGCAAAACCTTCGTCGCTGGCTACGAGGCGACCGAGGCGAGTGAGATCACGGGCATGCACGACCCGATCAACGTCCGTGCAGCGGTGGTGTCCGACGGCACCAACAAGATTGCTCTCGCCTCCGTGGAGGTGATCGGTCTGCTCCGGGATGTGGTCGAGATGGTCAAGGACAGGCTCGAGGCCCGCGGGTTCAAGCGGCGCAACGTGTTCGTCTTCTGCACGCACACGCATGCGGCCCCGGACACGATGGGCTTGTGGGGCCCTCGCCTCGGCGTCTCCGGCGTTAACAGGCAATACCTCTACTTCCTCGTCGACCGCATCGTCGCTTGCGTGGTCGAGGCGGGTGCGTCCTCCGTCCCCGTTACCCTCCACCACTCGCGAGGCTCGATCAAGGACAACCTCGTCAACTTCCGGCGCGAGGGTGGCATTGACGGCACGGTCGACGCGGTGACGTTCAAGGACGAGGAGGGCAGGGCCGTCGCGACCTTGTGGACATGCACGGCCCAGCCGGAGATCACGACCCGGGTGAACACGGAGATGTCCGCCGACTACCCGGGCATCGTTTCGGGCTTGATCGAGCAATCGCGTGGCGGCATCGCCTTGTTCGCTCTCGGTGCCTGCGGCGGCCAGTCGCCCGAGTGCGCCGAGCAAGGGTTCGACCGGATGGCATCCTTCGCGAAGAAGGTGTTCGTGGCGGTTGAGAACGCCTTGGCGGGGGAGGCACGGGTAGACGGGGACTCCCTCGAAATCCGCGAGATCACCGGCCGGATCCCCGTCCAGAACGGCAACTTCCTCATCATGTTCAAGCTCGGCATCTTCAAGCGGGACGTGGCCGAAGGGGCCATCACGGCTTCCGTCTCCAAGTGGCGCATCGGGAACCTCCACGTCGTGCACCTCCCGGGCGAGCCCTTCCCGGGCCTGTTCGAGCGCGTGGTCGAGCCTGTCGAGGCGGCCGGTGGCCATGTCATGGTCGCGAGCCTCACAAACGACGCGATCGGGTACATCATCCCGGTGGGCCAGTTCCGGCTCGGGCGCATCGACGGATCGACCAAGTGGCTCGACCCAGCGAAGAAAGAGGGCTTCATCGGCCACGAGGACGAGTCCCTCGGCCCCGAGGCCGGCCGCATCGCCAAGTACGCGCTCTACGAGCTTTTCACGTACAAGAAGGTGCTCGCCATCGGCGCCCACGCGGACGACCTCACGATCTGGGCCGGTGGCACGATCAAGCGCCTCTCGGCCGAGGGAAACGAGGTCACCTGCGTGCGGGTCTGCGACGACTGGGAGGACTGCGTCGGCGTGCCGAGAGCCGAGGCTATGGCGCGCAACAAGGAGGAGTGCGAGGCGGCGTACAAGATCCTCGGTGCGGCCGACGTGTTGCACCTAGGGTACACATCGGATTACCTGGCCGGCCTCGACGGCGGGGAGTACATCAAGCTGCGGGAGAGGGTCGTTCGACTGATCCGCCAGCGCAAGCCGGACGTCGTCATCTCGTTTGACATCAACGGAAACGACGAGGAGAACATGGATCATGTCGTCGTCGCGCGGGCGGTGAACGAGGCATGCTGGCAAGCCTCCTTCGACGCGCTGTACCCCGAGCACTTCGCGGAGGGGCTTGGGATCCACGCCACGGCCGAGCGGTACCTCTTCGCGCGAAACCCGTCCGTTACGAACTTCCACGTCGACGTGTCGGACTTCATCGGCGAAAAGGTCGAGGCCGCATGCAAGCACGTGACGGTCATGAAGAACTTCTTCCACCAATACGCGTTGCTCGCCCGTGCGAACAAGCTCCACGTCGAGCTCCTGGAGGATCCCAAGTACGATGACTGGGTGCGTGCGAACTTGTTCATCAAGCTGCTGTACGGCGAGGCAGGCGCTAGACACGGCGTGAGGTACGCCGAGGAATTCAACCGCATCGACGCTGGCCTGCTCAAGGGACTGGCCCGGGACGAGTCGTGATCCCGCACGCGCCACGAGGCGTGGTTGTTCCGGATAACCGATTCCCTTTTCTACGCGCTGGACGGGTTAGCCGGGTATGCGGGCAGCATGCATCACCAGGCACGGCGGGCTCGAGGAGATCGCCATACGGGACGTCGACACGCCGAGGCCAGGTCACGACGAGCTCCTCGTGCACATGGAGTTCGCGGCGCTCAACCACCTCGATTATTTCGTCACGAAGGGCTGGCCAGGTCTCGAGCTGGAGATGCCACACGTCCTGGGCAGCGATGGCTCGGGGATCGTCGAAGAGGTGGGGCCAGGCGTCACCTCGTTCAAGGCGGGCGATTCGGTGGCGATAAACCCCGGCTTGAGCTGCGGCAAGTGCGAGGCTTGTCTTGCGGGCGAGCAAAACGCGTGCAAGTCGTTCACGATCAAGGGCGAGCACCAGGCAGGGACGTTCGCGGAATACTTCACGGTTCCCGAGTCCAACGCCTTGGCGCTCCCGGCCGGGTTCCCCCCGGACAAGTCCGCAGCGGCGCCGCTCGTGTCGCTCACCGCGTGGCGGATGCTCGCCACGCGGGCGCGGGTGCGGCCTGGCGAGGTCGTGTTCGTCCACGGGGCCGGCGGGGGGGTGTCCACGGCGGCTATACAGATCGCCAAGCACCTTGGCGCGACGGTCATCACGACGACCAGCACGATCGAGAAGGCCGAGAAGGCAAGGAAGCTCGGTGCGGATCACGTCATCGACTACCGGTCCACGCCGGACTACGCCACCCACGTGTTCAAGGATTTGACAGGCAAGCGGGGGGTAGACGTCGTCGTGGACAGCGTGGGGGCGCGAACCTTCGCGACGAGCGTTCGGCTGCTCCGGCCCGGCGGCCGCCTGGTCACGTGCGGCGCGACGACGGGGCCCTCCACGGACCTGGACATACGCCAGGTGTTCTGGAAGCAGCTCGACATCCTGGGGTCGACGATGAGCACCCAGAAGGAGTTCAGGGAGGCCATGCGTCTGGTGTTCACGGGCACCATCGATCCCGTCATTGACAAGGTGTTCCCCCTCGATCAAGCACGCCAGGCGGCGGAGTACCTCCTCCAGGCTGGCCAGTTCGGCAAGGTGCTCCTGCGCGGGTGAGCCGGCAAGGTCGCGGGCCCTCCCGGCTTGCTATGTATAAACCATTAAAAACCGGGTTTGCATCCGATAGTCAAGACACGGCTGACAAATGCCGTGACGGTACCCGCGCGCCGGGTGGTGCTTCATGTCGAGGAAGGAATCCATCGGGGACGACGGCGAGGGAAGGAAGGCCGCCGAATCGAGGAAGCTCGTCAAGTGGGGATCTAGCGAGACCCTCATCATGAGCCTTCCAAGGTCATGGGTCAAGAAATTCCAGTTGAACAAGGACTCGGAGGTCAGCATCGTCGAGAACCAGGATGGCTCGTTATTGGTCGCGCCCCTCCAGTTCGGGAGCGAGAAGCCCCGTTTCGAGTCGACCATCCTCCTCTCGAGCGACGACTTTGAGGACATGGATCTGGTCGAGCTGGAGATCACGGTCAAGTACCTGGATGGAAACGACGTCATCACCATCGAGAAAAAGGAGGGCAAGGGCGTGGACAAGTTCCCCACCAAGTTCACCCTCAAGGTACAGGAGGTCGTCCAGTCACTACTCGGGCTCGAGATCACGTCGCTCTTGTCCACGAAGATCAAGATCCAGGACATCATGAACATCCACGAGACGAACGTGGACGTGCTGGTCAAGATCATCGCCGACACGACCGTGGACCTGTTCCAGAACGTCATCGACATCATGAGGGAGGGCGACTATGCGGCCCGCGCGGACTCGCTGCTCATCTCCAAGCGGCAGGTGCGCAAGTACTTCCTCCGCATCATGCGGGAGCTCCGGAAGGGGCTTCTCGTGCCCGCGAGCCTGGCACGCATGGGGCTCACGGCCCAGGACACGGTGGACGCGGCTTTCTACATCGACGACATCTCTGGCGTGGCGGACGAGCTGGAGTTCGCCTTCAACGCCATGGCGAACAAGAAGAAGGATCCAGACAAGAAGGTGGTCGACATCGTGGTGGCATTCATGAACGACGTCTATGAGCTGTTCAAGAAGGGGGTCGACTCCTTCCTCTTCAAGTCCCGGAAGGACGCGATCCACGTGATCAAGACAGCCCCTTCTATCGAAGAATCGAAGCGCAAGATAGAGAACATGATCGATGACTTGAGCGCGACTGCCACATACCCGGGGTACCAGATACTGCTGGACATCATGTCCAAGATCCTCGACCACACGTTCTCGATCGCCCTGGCATCGTGCCGTCGCATCATGTAAAAAGGATAATTAAACATGCGTTTCTACAACTAAATAACAGATTCCGTAGGTGGATGCGATCATGGCTCAAGAAACCGCCCCCTTCACCAGCGACATGCTGAAGGCGCCGAAGAAGTACCGTGCACGGCACCAACAGGACCAGCAGACACTGGCCTTCAACGTGAAATACGAGCGCTCCATCGAGAGGGAGGACGTCCGGAGCGCGGCCTCAAACATGAAAAAGGCCCTCGGTGCCCACACGATCATCCTCGCTTGCGTGGCCGCCCTCATCGTCTACACGGTTATCTTCAACCTCAACCGGGGCGACAACATCTTCCCGGACGGGCAGCGCGTCGGGGACGTCCTAATCATCCCGTGGGGCGACTGGCACGCCTGGCTCGAGAACCTGTCGTGGACCATCGGCATCCTGGCCGGCGCCGTCGTGGCTATCGTGGTGTCCGGCATCGCCACCTACGCGCATTATCGGCCGAAGCTGCAAGACAGGGAGATGGACGAGTTCACGAGCGCCTCCGCGCAAGCCGAGAGCGACATAGAAATAGTCAAGGCCTTCAAGGAGAAGTATGCCGACCTCTACGATGACATCAAGGAGGGGCGCGTCAAGCTCGTCGCGCCGGCCGCTCCCGCGTCCGCCACGCAGCCGGTGGTCATCAAGGCCGGCACGGCGCTGCCCCCGATCAAGATGCCCCCGAAGATCGCGGTTCCGCTGCCAGGGATGGGCGGCATGCCCGTGCCGACGAGCAGCCCCCCACCGATACCGGGCGAGGACGGCGGAAAGAAGAAGAGGCCGTCCGGGCCGGTCGAGGGCGAGAAGAAAATCTACGTGCGATGTATTCGCTGCGAGAAGACCCTCGCCGTTGGCATCCCGCGCAAGCTCGTCCTGGACAACGAGCTCGAGGTCGTTCCCGTCTCCATCGTGCATGGCGAGGGCGACCAGAAGCACGTGCTCACGGTGTTCCTGGATCCGGATTTCAAGTCCCGCCGCGATCGCGTCAGCGATATGCTCGTTATCCAGTAGCTGCCCTTCCTTCCTTTTCCCATCACTCCACGAGCGCTCCCTCGATCACCTTGTCGGAGACAACGCCCGTGATGCGGGCGACGTGCACCTTCTTGTCGTTCACGAGGTGCCGGCCGTTCTTGAGCTTCACCTTGGGGCCGCCTTCCAGCATGTACGCGACGGCCGCGTCCCTGTCCCGGAAGTCGTGCTCGGCGACCAGAACCTTCACCTCGGCATCGATGTACCTCGCCTTCCTCTCCCCGTTGATGCGCGCCGCCTCCCGGATCATAGGCACGGCGTCGTCCACCATGTCCCGCGTCACGCGGCACCCCTCGAACGCGGTGCCGGGCAAAGGCTTGAACCTGTAGAGGGTAATCTTCTCAACGTCGTGTTGTTCCAGCCACCTCATCATGCCGACGCCGTCTTGCACGGTCTGGCTCGTCTGGCCGGGCAGGGAGTGGATGAAGTACGCGTGGTACCGTATCCCGTGCTTGTTGAGCAGCTGCACGGCGTGCTTGACCGTGGACGTGGTCGCGGGCTTCCCGACCTGCTTGAGTTGCTCGTCCGAGCCCGTCTCGACGCCGATCGAGAGCGCCATGCCCGGGAGCCTGGCCAGGATGGACAGGGCCTCGTCGTCGCACAAACTCGCCTTGACGTTCTCGGCGAGCACTTGCACCTCGCCCCGATTGATCGCCTCGATCCCGAGTAGCTGGCCAACGAGCTCGTTGAGGGAATCATGGTTGGGCGGTGGTGGCATCACCGGGCTCGTGTGGCCCTTCTTGAAGAGGCGTTCCCGCTGGAACTCGAGCACGTCGCTGCCCCCGAGCACGATCCGGCGGCATCCGAGTTCGATGCATCGATTGACCTGGCCCACGACGTAGGGGACGCTGAACGACCGGATCGGCCCGGATCCGGCGGCGGTCGAGCAGAAGCCGCAGCCAGGCCTGATACCAGCGGCGCACGGGTTCGGGAGATCGACCTGGAGGTCGCCGATCGCGTCGCAGTAACCGCATCCCTCGCACGAGCGCTCCCCGCCGGGGCCGAGTCGGGCGCGGGCCTGGTTCGAGCAGCCGCGCAGCAGCTCGATATAGACTCGCGCGGCCCAGGCGTTCCCGTACGACTCGAGGCAGCCGATGGCCGGGTCGACGCGGCGCTCGACCCACGCGAGGTCGGGCCATCCCGGAGCGGGAGGGGCCAGGCAAGGCGGGCTAGCCCTCGTGACGAACCCAGCAGGTGGCTCCTCAGCTGGGAACGGCGACGGGATCCCTCCGGTAGAGAACGCGTTGAACAAGATCTCCTCCGCTTCCCCTTGCACGATCGCGTCGACCTCGGGGTACCGCAGTAGCGAGGCGGGCTCCAGCGAGACGGGGCCGCCGACGACGAGGGGCTTCCCGGGGGAGCCCCTCTTCCACGCCCGCGCGATGGCGACGACCGACGGCTTGTCCATGGTCATGCCGGACACGAAACACGCGTCGAACCGCGGCGCCATAGACCTGCTGGATCGCAAGAAGTCCTCGCCGCGGCAGATGTGGGCGTCTAACTTGCACGCCCGGAGGGTCGCGGCGACCATGCGCGGCCCGGCACCGATGAAGTCCCGCGTGAGGCCCCGCCGGCCCTCGCCTTGGGTCAAGGCGTCCACGACGATGACTGGCATCGGGTCACTGGCGTCGTTGGAACGTTAAATACGCTTCGGGAGGCAAGGCGCTCTCAATACTTGCCGAGGGCCTTGGCATGCCGGACGAACGCGCGCACGTTCTCGATGGGCATGGTGGCGTTGACGACCGACGACGGGCCGATCGCGAAGTGGCGGTTCTCCTTCAGTGCAGCCATCAGGTCCCGCACGTGCGCTTCGATCCGGGCCTCGATGCCGAAGGGCAGCACCTCGTTCATGTCCCCGAACCCGATGACGACGAAGTCGGGGAAGCGCTCGTTGGTGGCCCGCGGGTCGCACCCCCCCTCCCACCCCTGCACGCCCCGGAAGCCCACTTGCTGGAACGCGGGCACCATGTCCGTGACGTCCCCGTCCGTGTGCAGCAGCGGGACGATGCCCGCGTCACGGGCGATCCCGAGGATTTCCTTGTAATGCACGCCGAAGTCAGAGAGGAAGCGGTCGGGCGGTATCATGGGGCGCCCCTTGTAGGCGATGTCGTCAGCGATGAACAGGGCGCCCGCCTTCTTGCCCCCGCCCGCCACGAGGTACTCGACCTCCGCACGCAGCAGGCCCGCGCGGAATTCTATCATCTCCCGGTAGAAGCGGGTGCGCTTGCGGTAGTGGAGGGCGAAGTCCTTGTACCCCATGGCGAGGAGCACGCGGCTGAAGATCCCGCCCGTCTTCGGCACCGCGAAGATCCGGCGTGCGAGGGCCTCCCCTCGGTCTATGGTGGCCTGCATGGGGCGCGTGTCCGCGACGGGCCTGACGGTCGCCCGGATCTCGTCCAGGGTGTCCTGTGACGTGAGCAGCCCGCCCTTGTAGAAGCGCGTGCCATCGTGATATGCACGGCCCTCCGTGTTGATGTGGCGCTTCTTACCGTCGCTATCGATGACCACCACGGGCTCGTAGGTGAAGGCGCTCGGGAAGTCCCCGAAGATGCCGTCGAAACCAAGAACCAGCGCGGCGTCCGCCCCCGGGTTGTTGACGTATTCATAATTCTCGTCCGAGAAGAGGGCATCCTCGTTGCGCTGGATGAAGTCCGGGTTCACCGCTTGGACGAACGTCGGGACGCGGTCGAGCCGCCGCCGCGCGTCGTCGAACAGCGCCAGGAGTCGTTCCTTCGCTTGCATCCCACCACGATGATAGATCTATCGTGTTCTATTTAGAGGGACAACCTTTTTTTGCGCACGGGAAACGTATCTCTCAATCGTGGGAGTGCTAGTGTGTACTGGAAACACGTTCAAAAATGCATAACCGGGATGGAACCACATGAAAAAATCGAAACAGCGCGATCTCAAGTATCCAAAAGCGACCAAGGTTGTCACCTTGTTCATGGTGCTCGTCAGCGTCGCCATAGCGGGCCTCTCTACTTACGTGTCGGTGGGGAGCGGGTTCCTGGCAACGAGCCTCGCTACCACCATTGAATCCACTATGAGTAACAACGAGACCATCGGCATGACCATGACAAACACGTCGGTTAAGGTCTGGATGCTGTTCCCGATCAACAACACGGGCGCCGTGGGGTTGGACATCAACAACCTCGTCGTGGACGTCTCGTTCACTAATGACGAGAACGGCACAACCGTGGAAACGTCGACATTGTTGGACTCGATACCGTTCGGCGAGTCAAGGCTGGCGAACATCACGCTGATCGACACGACGCTTTCTCAAGCGATGGGTCTGGGAACCTCGTCGATCACGGTGGCGATCTGGTGTGCGATGACGGTCGCCCTGCCGAGATCGTGGGGCGCGTTTGCCTTGAAGGTCTCCGACCTTGAATTCGGGTTCACCATGCAGATGGAGGGGTTGCCTTTCTCATGAGCGGCAAGAAGGTCGTCGGGTACACCATCATCGCCATCTTGCTGTTGGTGGGGACGTACATCTATTTCTGGGCGCTGGATTTCGTGAACGCCAACCTCGGCATCTCCCTATTACAGGCGGTGGATCAAGAACTCGGTGCGTGGCAGTTCACCGTGTGGATGATGTCGTGCGTCCTGGCGCTGATAATCGTGTTCAACGGCGCGGCGCGCGACCATTACACGCTCGAACCGATCGCGTCCGCGTGCTTCCTGGCGTACACGATCGCCTCGTTCTTGATCGGCTGCTCGGCGCTCACCCTCAACTTCCCGTTCAACGCTTTCGGTTCCTTGAACGTGCAAGTGACCATAGACCCCACCAAGTTGATGACCCTTTTCGGTGGAGAGACGGGTGGCGGGGATCCGATCCCCCCGATCACGATCAGCTTGTCGCTGCTCCAGCTGCTCATGATCTCGTTGATGACGGTTTTTGCAGCGCTCCGTTTCCTTAGGGCGCTGCTCAAGTCGATGCGGGAGGCCCCGGAGGCGGAAGAACCGCAATCGCCCGCCCCCAAGAAGGTGACGGGGGACCTCGATTTCATGAGGAACGTGCGGAGGGATTGAACGAGGTGGATATGATATGACGACATCAAGAAACACCAAACACGAGACGTCGCTGGTTCTTGCATTCTTGGCCGGCGTGTTGGTCATCTCGGCAATTCCCTTCCACCGCGCGGCTGCCACGACGGTTGCCGATGGCGTCACGTGGGGCGTGGACGTCGGGGACGTGTTCTTCTGGGACATGACTGCATCGGCTCACCTTAACACCACGGGGGGAGGCCCGCTCAACGCCACGGGCTTGTGGAACACGACGATCACCTGGCTCGGTAATGGAACCCTCGGCCAATTCGGGCCCTCGGGGTACAATCCCTACTCGCTCTGCAACGCGACGACAGGCTGGTACAACACCACGGCAAGTCACTGGGATAGCACGGGTGGAGGCACCATCTCGGCGATCAACATAACCGCAAGGGTCGCTGTCCAGGCTGATCCGTACTTCATGCTACTCGTGGCGCCCCTGGTCGGCGGGGTGCTTTCCACGATGTTGGTCAACGCGTCCGTGATGAATTTCTGCACTCTCATCGGTTACACGAGCCCGAGCCTGAACAAGGTCACGGCAAATTCCGTTTCGATCGAGTTCCCCGATGGAACCGCGTGGAACGCGACCTACGACCCGAACGGCGTCGCGACCTCGTATTACTTGTATTACACAGATGCGTTCTTGAACGCGTTTGGATTAAATGGAACCGGGCAGTTCATGGAGCGGCGCGCGGTTCGCTGGTGGCCGCTGCCCAGCCCGGCCCTTGCCAGCATCACGCCGAGCACGGACAATGACGGCCGCATCACCCTGAGGTGGAGCAGCGTGGCAAGCGCGACGAATTACAGCGTGTACCGTTCCACCAGCACCATCACGAGCGCTGCGGGGCTGGCCCCCATCGTGACGGTCATGAACGCGACCGGGTACGTCGACACAGTCAACGCGAGCGGCACGTATTACTACGCCGTCGTGGCGATCAATGCCTCGGGGACGTCGGACGTCTCCAACTGCGAGGCGGTCGTCATCAATCTCACCCCCTTGAACGACTTTGCCACCACGACCATCATCATGGTGGCCAGCATTGCTACCGTGGTCGTCGTCATGATCGCGGCCATCGTGGTGGAGAAGAAGCGGATCCCCTCGGATCTCGCGGTGCGGCCGAAGGGAAGACCCGACGGCCACGAGGAGGCCGTCTACGACGGCTTCGCCGCCGCCGCGTTCGGCCTCGGCCTCGTGGGGCTCGCGACCGCCGTCTTGCTCCTGGCTTCGCCCGCCGTCGCGGTGCCCTTCGGACTTTACCACAAGTGGCTCGAGGCGATCACGTGGATAACGGGGTTCGGGAGCATCGTGCTGGCGATCGGTGCCTTGTGCCACGGGCGCGCCGGGCGGAAGCCATCCGCCGTGCTCTTCGCCATCGCCGCCGCCTTGGGGCTCGTCCTCGTAATCTATGTTGACTTCTTACGGCCGGATCTCGCGATTCCCGGGCTATTCATCGACGCCGCGCAGTTCATCTCGTTCAGGACGATCGTCGCGACCATGGAAGCGTGCATCATCGGCCTCGCGCTCGTCGGTATCATCGTGACAGCGGTGAAAATCAAGGAAGAAGGGCTGTGAACCGGCACATCATTCTTTTTCTATCTTTCTCATTTCCTTGGCCACGAGGGAATCGACCGTCCTCGTCGGGAGCACCCGCAAGAGCTTGTATTCCATCTTGTTATCGGCCACGATGTACCGCTCCTTCGGCCGATCCGAGGCGAGCGCGTGGTGCACTGCCTTGGCCACCTCGACCGGCGGTATCCCCTTCTTGTTCCCGCCGTCGATCGCGTGCCGGCCGACCTTCTTGGCGAGGGGCGCGAGCGGCGAGCTGATCTCGCGCGCCAGGAGCGCCTCTCCCTTGTTCCAGATGGGCGTCGCGATGCGTCCCGGCTCGATGATGGCGACCTTGACGCCCAGGACGTTCATCTCGCGCCTGAGGCTGTCTGCATAGCCCTCCACCGCGAACTTCGACGCGCAGTACGGGCCGAAGATCGGGGTTGCAAAAAAGCCAGAGTCGCTGCTCATCATCACGACCCGCCCCTTGGCCGCGACGACGAGGGGCAAGAAAGCCCTGGTGACGCGGTGGATCCCGATGACGTTCACGTCGAATTGCTCGATCATGTCCTCCACGGGCACGTCCATGAGCGGCCCGGCCTTGACGATGCCCGCGTTGTTCACGATGCCGAACAACCCGGTGCCCGCCTTTGATACTTCCTCCAGTGCCGCCTGGACGTCGGAATCGCGCTGCACGTCGAGGCGCAGCGGCACGACGCGATGCAAGGAACCCAGCGCGGCCAAGTCCTCCGGCTTCCGGGCGCCAGCGTAGACATCGAAGCCGTTCGCCGCCAAGTACTCCGCCGTGGCACGGCCGATGCCCGTGCTCGCACCGGTGACGAGCACCCACCTGGTTTGTCGGTCCATGGTACTTGCATTGGCTCCCGCGGATATAAGGCCGGATCGAGAAAACCATTCCTAACGCGCGATACTATGATGTCTTGAAGCCATGCTTCGATCACTTGCGGCCTTCTGGCCGAGCCATCATCCTTCTCCTTCGTTGGTTCCCCCGCGGGCCTTGCCTATCGCCGCGCCGCCCTTGTAGGCGCGGATCCAGAGTGCGACGTTGAACGCGTAGATGAGGGTCATCGTGACGAATTCCGAGACGCCCATGCCCTCCCAGGCCCCCGTCGCGTAGGGGATCCATGCGATGGTGCCCGCCGCGATGACCAACGCCCCGCCGATGGCCCACCAGAGCTCCTTTCGCCACCTGAACAGCTCGATCATGAGAAAAATCACGCCGAAAGTCTCACCACCGATCCAGAGGATGGCAGCCGCGTCATGAGCCCCCCGCCATGGGAGCGTCGGGAACGCGCCGACAAATACGACGGCAACCCTGGCGAGTAGCTGGAAGGCCAACCCGATGAGCGCGAACGGCTGGGATCTTGCCCTCCCGCCCGCGACCACTTCCCGCGCGTAGACGACCACGATCGGGAACTCGAGTGCCCCCGCCAGCGCCAGCCCCACCGAGAGCACCCCGGCCCCGTAATTGCCGTCCACGATGGCGCCGACCTCGCTGTACGAGTCCTCCAGCAGGGAGAACGGGTAGGGATAGAGGGCCATGGCCAGGAAGCCGCCCACGTTGAACAGGGCGAGACCGAGGAACGCCACGATCACCGCGTATCTCGTGAAATAATCCGCTCGCATTTTCACCATTACCACCAGGCTTTCTGGAAGAAAAACGCAGAGACGCCACCGCCCTCCGCGTCGATCCCGGTGGGCACCATCACGGCCATAGCGGCTTCTACCTCCCTCCAGCTCATTCGGTTGCGTAGTTCGTGAAGTAGCCCTGGACGAGGACGATCGGCGTTCCCCTGTCGCCGCTCCCGCTGGTCAGGTCGCAAAGGCTCCCGAGGAGGTCGGTCAGCCGCCTGGGGGTCGTGCCCTCGGACTGCATGTTACCCACGAGGTTCGAATCCTTCTTCATTATCCTCTCCCTCATCGCCGCTGCCAGCTCCTCGCGGGAGAGCCCTGAGAGCTCGTTGTCGATGAAGTACTTCAGCTTGAGCTCGTTTGGCCTGCCGCCGAGCCTCGCCGTGAAGGCGGGGGCGACGACCGGATCCGCCAGCTCCCAGATGCCGCCCACCGGATCCTTGAAGCACCCGTCCCCGTAGACCAAGATCTCGATCACCTTCCCGGTCTTGTTGAAAAGGGCATTCTGGAGCCCCTGGACGAACGATTCGCCGTCGCGGGGGAACAGCTTCACCTTGTCCTCGGTGGCCTTGTTGGAGCCGAGGAGCCCGAACTGCGCGTTGTACCCCTTCCCGTTCTTGTTCTCGGTCATGATCTCGTCCAAGCGGAGGGCCCTTTCCCCGCCAGCCGCGAGAACGAGGCGCTGCGTGCGCTGTCTCGTGTGGATGTCGCAGCACAGGACATTCTTCGTGTACTTCAGGACGTGCCTCGGGTCGTTCGAGAAGATGATCTCGATGTTCTTCCCGAAACCCTTGTAATACGAAATATAATCCACGCCCGTGAAGGGGTGAACGGTCTTGTCGCCGAACAGCTCGCGGAACTGGGCCTCGTCGAAGTTGTCCTTGTAGGGGTCGACCCCCTTCTTTTCAACGTCGTCGCTAGTGACGAGCGCGTTGCCCACCTCGTCGGAGGGGTAGGAGAGCTGGATGTAGATCTTCTTTCCGGACATGGCGATTGCCTTGAGGAGGATCGCGAAGCGGTTCCGGCTGAGTATGGGAAAGACGAGCCCGATGTCATCGCCGCTAAACTTTGCACGGATGTCGGCCGCTATCTCCTCGCAAGTGACGTAGTTCCCTTGGCAGCGTGCCACGACGGATTCAGTCACGCCTAATATGTCGCCATCGTTGAGGGCGAAGCCCTCGTTTTTCGACGCGTTTACGACGCTCTCGCAGATAATGTCGACCAGGTTATCTCCTTCCTTCAGGATCGGGGCGATGATGCCCCTGGACGTGACGCCGGTGTGCCTCATGGGGATCTTCCCTTCCGTTCTGTGTGCGAGAAACTTGCCAATCCTTTAATCCTAATGGATGGGTCAGAACCCGTCGCCGTCGTGCACGAAGGTCTTGAGCTTGGGGAACCGAGCGCCGAGCACGGGCAACGTGCTGGCCAGCCACGTCCGGGGCCTGCCCTCGACGATGTCGGACGCCAAGGAATGGTCGACGGTCATCACGTTTAGCTATTCCACGACGAGCTCGACTTGCCGGGACGGGGTCGGGTACGCCGTGATCCACGCCTCGACGAACATTGGGCGGGGGTTTCCCTTCAAGCCGAGCACCCACGCGTCTATTTGCTTCCCCCGGTATTCCGGGCGCAGGGGGAAGTAGTAAGTGTAGTTGCCCGTTGCGGACTTGACCAGGTGCTCCCACGGGTGCGCCTGGTACGAGAGTGCCCGGTCGGGCGCGCCGACAGGCTTGCCATCGACCTTCAACGCCGCGTAGGCGCCTTCATCGCCGTGTTCCCCGAAGATCGGGATGCAAAGGTAACTCCCCTCTGGGATTTCGTCCAGCACGAACGACGCGTGGTAGGCCTTGTCGAAGGACGACCGGTCGAGCCGCTCGAACAAGAAGTTCATCCGCCACGCCGATCTATCACCGATCCACTTCCCGTCCTTCCTTGCAGCGATCTCGAAGACGACCTGGGGAACGTCATGGATGCGGACATATCTAGCAGTTTTTCCAGGGACGAGGATCTCGGCGTAGCGCTGCCTGCCCACGGGCTCGGGAACCCGGCGCTCGCCGGCGAACCGCGGGTCGCCCGCGGGGTTGAACGGCGCGTCGGCGGGTTCTGTCGTCGCCAAGAGGAGTGGATCCACCCTGGAGTTAGAGGCCCCCTCCAGGCAATCGTGCACCTCGGCGGTCACGGTCGTCCACGATGCCAAATCCGTGCTGAAGTCAGCCGCGATCGCGGGCTTCTCGAAGAATCCCCCCGCCGCCTTGATGCTCAGCGTGTCGAGCTGGATGGCCGCGCCGAGGTCGACGCGCAGCCCGGCGGTGTCGTAGGCCAGGGTGCGAAACCGAGACGCCGCGTCGCCGTCGAACGCGTACTTGTCCCACGGCGCGCGTGCCTTGAAGATGGGCTGGGCAAAGAAGGCATCGCGGGCGGCCTGAACCTCCGGGACGAGGGTCGGCCCCGAGCGGGCCATGCAGCGTGCCTCCAAGCAGTTGTTATCGGCAGCGAAGCAAGTCGCCTCGTAGAGCAACTCCGCGTCTGCCGGGACGTCGCAAGGTTGGAGCTCGGCGAGCCTTCGATGCCACGGCAGCTCGAGTGGCTCCCCGGAAAAGGTGACGTCGATGGCCTTGCCATGAACGAGCGCTGTTGCGGCCTCTCCGGCGATCGTGGCGCGGGTGAACGTGCGAATGCCCTGCACGAGCGACACGAGGGCCCTCGTGCCGGGCCTGCCGAGCAGTGTGACCTTCACAGGTTTCCCCAAAACGTCCCGGACGACCGTATAATCCGTACCGGCGATCGTGACCTCTTGCTTGTTGACGGGCGCGTCTTTCACGGCGGCGATGATCAAGCACGAGCGGAAGGCAAGCACCTCGACCTCCACGGTGGTTCCGTAGGGGAACTCCCCGATCACGCGCTCCGTCGGATGGAATTGCCGCACGACGATGGGAGCGGTCGTGGGCGCCAGGCCGACCTCCCCGTTCAGTGTGACATTGCGCGTTTCCGGTTCCCATTCGAGGTTCCGCATCGTGATGAACCGGGTCGCGTCGTCCCCGCGGCTTACTGCCAGCGGCCCGTATTTGTTGACATCTTTCAAGACCATAGCGTTGACCAGGATGTCGCGATAACGCCGGTGCAAGTTGTAGATGCGCGCGAGTCTGGGGAACTCGTCGTCCCGCAGGAACCATGGGTTGCCGTACAACTCGGGTGCGAGAATCAAGCACCTGTTGAACGCCTGGAGCACGAGGTCATCGTCCCAGAAGTCGAGGCAAGATGAGAGACAGACCCCGTGGTCTTCCTGCAAGCGGCTCATGCCGACCGGGAGCTCGCGGGACAGTGCTCCCGCCCGATGGTGCGTGGCAGGGAACAAGTTCCACATGAGCACGTCGATGTATGTCTCCGCGCCGCCGAGGAGGGACGTGGTCGCGTAGGGCATGCCCTTCCCGAGGTCGAGCCGGTGGTTGAGCAAGATGAGGTCGGGCGAGTACTTCCGGCACTCTTGCATCATCTTGACGAAGTAATCCTGCTTCTCCTTGCGCAGCGTGCCGCACACGCCGTCGAACTTGAACAGTGCCCACTCGAAGTCCTTGCACAGGCCCGCCATGAGGTCGATGCGCGCGCGGGCGTCGGCTTCCGTGTCCCCGAAGCCGTCGGGCCCTCCCCACACGCCGAGCCTGGTGCCCATGGCCTTGGCCTTCTTGTAGATCGGGTCGAGCCCGCGAGGGAACTGGCGCTTGAATTTCTCGGTGCTCAGGTTGCCATAGCCATTGCCGGGGCCGTCGATGGCGCCGGCGTCGAAGGCGTAGATGTCCAGCTGCATGCCGTATTCCCGCCGCAACCAGTCGAAGAACTCGAGGTTAGCGAGTGTCTGCGCCTCCGTGGCGCCCTCGTTCGTGTTGTTGATCCACGAGAAGTACTGCGCGCGCGAGGGCGTCTTCTCGTCGGCGCCGGGGAACACATTCGCCGGGGTCGCTTCCTTGGTCTGGTCTTTCTTTGCCATGGCCTCACTTGCCTTTCTTGTTCCTGTCCGCGGTCGTGAAGGTGTATGTGCCCGAGCCGACGGCATGGATCTTGCCGTCCGGCAACGTGATCTCGGCGGTCGTGTTGGCTGGCACGTGGATCGTGAACGTGATGCCGTCATCCGCCTCCGTCCAGCCCGACTGGATGATGCCGTAGCACGTGCGGAGCGTCGCGCGCACCCACGATAGGTCGCCGACCACGGCTGGCCGCACCGCGAACCGCTTGAAGCCTGGCTCGATGGCCTGGATGCCCGCCAGGTACTCGTAGAAGAAGGACACGACGCAGCCCTGCACCGGATGCGCCAGTGATGCTATGCCGTTCCAATCCTCCCAGATCGTCTTGCTCGGGACGGGCGTCTTCTCGTTGACCCTCGTGAGCATGTGCTCGAAGCCCGGGAACCCCTTGGCTGTTATGGCATTGTAGGCGAGGTCGGGCCGCCCGCCTTGGCCGAGCGCCTTGTAGAGGAACCACGTGCCGACGATGCCGGTGGACAGGTGCCCCTTGCGCGTGTCGACCAGGTTGGTAACGAGCTGCTGGAACACCTTCTGCTCGCAATCCGAGGGCACCATGCCGAGCACGAGTGCCATCGCATAGGCGCTCTGGCTATCTTTCGCCGAGATGCCCGTCGCCTTATCCAGATATTCGTCGTTAAACGCGGCGACGACCTTGCCGGCGAGTTCCTTGTAGACCTTCTCATCGTCGGGCTTGCCGAGCAGCGCGGCGGTTTTGGATACGACGTCAGCGCATCGAAAGAAGGCTTGCGTGCATGTGAGCACCCGGGGGGTGCGGTTCGCGGACCCCCCTGAACCCACCTCCAGCCACTCGCCGAGTATGGTCGCCCAGTTGATCATGTAATCGAACTCGTTTGGCCCGTATTGGGTCGTGCGCCTCAAGAAATCAACGTATCGCTTCATAGCGGGGTATGCCCTCTCCAGGATGCGCGTGTCGCCGTAATGCTCGTAAAGCTTCCACGGCAGCATGACCAGCGCGCCGCCCCACCATGGATCTGCCATGTTCCCGAGCTCGTCTTGCGTGAACATGGTGTGATCGGTTGGATCCTTGAGCGTCGATGGGCTCCCCCAGCCGGGCGAGGGCACGATGTCCGGCACTTGTCCCGACGCGTGCTGCGAGTCTATCAGGTCCTGGATCCATTTTTCATACGCGTTGAGCGTGTCGAAGCTGTACACGCTGCCGTGGGCGGAGAGCAGCGCGTCCTCCGTCCACCCGGCCTTCTCTCGCTGCGGGCAGTCTTGCGGGTAGGAATGGAACCCGTTCTTGAACGTTCGTTTGCACGCCTCGTTGATCGCGTTGACGAGGATGTTGGAGCAGTAGAATTCCCCGGCTGGCTCGAAGCTGGTGCAGACCTGCTTCGCGAGGACCGAGACGATCTCGTCCGGCTTCGCCCCCGACACCTGGACGTACTGGAAGCCCGCGTAGCAGAATCGCGGCTGCCACGTCTCGACGCCGCCACCCTTGCACGTGTACTCGCACGTTTGGTAGCGCCCGTACGTGTGCCCGCTGTGGACGTTCATGTCGACGTGCCCGTCGGCCTCGAGCTTCTCGTTGAGCTCGACCATGATCGTCTGCCCCGGCTCCCCGCGCAAAGCGATCTCGACCCAGCCCGCGTTGTTCTTCGGGAACCAGTAGACGACCTTGCCGTCTGGCAGGACATTGCGGCTGCACGGCGCGAACGTGTCTTGCACCTTGATCGGCGGGATGAGCTGGGAGCGCAAGACGCCCTTGGGTGCCGACAAGGACTTCGCGGCCTGCCAGCGGCCGTCCCCCGCGACCACCCCGCCAGCGACGCTCCACTCGCCGAGCTCCTTCCGGGCGTCGTACACCTCGCCCGACCGGATGCAGTTGAACCGGATCGGCCCGTCCTCCGTACAAGACCAGGTTGCATCGGTGCAGACGAGCTCGCTGGTATCGCCGGCGCGGGCGAGTTCCAGCTCGAGCAAGCAGCGTGGCGGGGCGGCCCAGGGCGCCGTCTCGAACCCGAACAAGTCGGGGGTGCCGACCCAGTACCAGCCGCTGCCCAGGATCACTCCGATGCAGTTGTTTCCCTCGTGGAGCAACCGCGTCACGTCGTGGCTGACGTAGAGAACGGTCTTGTCGTAGTGCGTCGCACCAGGATCCAGCACGTTGTCTCCCACTTTCTGGCCGTTCACGTACACCTCGTGGTACCCGAGCCCCGCGACCCGCACGGTGGCCCGTGCTGGCGGTTTATTTATCGTGAACTCCTTTCGTAGGTACACCGCCTTGGCGTAGTCGTTTTCCGGGCCCGGCCCGTGCGGGTGCTCCCTGCGCGCGGCGGGCTTGATCCAGGCGGGGCAGTCCTCGAGCTCGTTCGACACGGGGAACCGCTCGTCCAGGGACACGCGCTCCCGCGCGCCGATCCACTCGCCCCTCCAGTCGGCGGGGAACACTCCCATCGTCCACGAGGCCGGGGCGCTCCACCCGGACTCCGAACCTCGCTCGTCCCAGACCTTGACCTTCCAGAAGCAAGTCATTCTCGACCGCAGCTCGGCCCCCGCGTATGCCAAGTGCGCCGACTCTTCGGATGCCACCCTTCCCGAGTCCCACAAGTCGCCGCAATCCTCGTTCAACGTTGCCTCGGACGAGGCGACGAGCACGCGGTACGCGGCCTGCATCACGCCGCGCCGCGCCCTCTCGCTCGGCTCCAGCTCGATCAACCACCCGAGCCGGGGACGGGGCGCGTCTATCCCCCTTGGGGAAACAAGGTGTTCGCACGTCAACCCTTTTACGATCATGAATCCGTCCACCACCATAAAGATAATCTGGATACTGGTTCACAGCAAGTCGTTGATCCGCTTGAGTTCAGCGAGGTCGCCCTTGGGGCGCCGATCGAAGGTCACCATACCGTTGAGCTCCTGGTACTGGTCGCTGAACTCGGTGTACACGTGGCCGCAGATCCACGACTTGCGGGCTACGAAGGCCTTGATCGTATTCTTGTAGAGGTCGAGGAGCTCGTCCCAGGTCTTGTAGAGGATGCCCTGGTACCCCCACCCCTTGTACGGGTCGGGCTTTGCGTCCGGGTCGTCGAGGTTCATGCCCCAGCCGCCCCACTCCGTGATGAGGATGGGCTCGCCGTGGTACTTGCCGCCCTTCATGTACCACTTCGTGCACCACGCGAAGTCGGCCGGGTCCTCCACATCCGGATACTTTGCCGGGACGTTCTTGTCGAACTCCTCGGGTTGCTGGTAGATGTGCACCGAGAAGATGTCGGTCGCGCCGTCGATGAGCGAGTACCCGTCGTTCGCGTTGACGGGCCTGGTCGGATCCTCGCCCTTCGTGAGGTGGTAGAGCGACCTGGCAAAGGCCTGCTCGTCGGGGAGGCTGCTGTTGGCGAGCCCCCAGGTCTCGTTTATGGGGATCCACGTGATGATGCAAGGGTGGTTCCGGTCTCGCCGGACGACCGCCGGCCACTCGTGGAGCAGCAGCTCGCGCGACCGGCCGGTGTACTTCCGCGAGTTGGCCATCTCCCCCCACAAGAGCACGCCCATCTGGTCGGCCAAGTGCAAGAACCGTGGATCCTCGACGATCTGGTGGATGCGGGCGCCGTTGAACCCCATCTCGAGCAAGAGCTCGAGGTCTTTCTTGATCGCCGCCTCAGACGGCGGGGTCCACAAGCTCTCGGGAAAATAGCCCTGGTACAGCGCGAACTTCAAGTAGATCGGTTCCTCGTTGAGCAGGATCTTGTTCCCCTGGACTGACACCTCGCGGAACGCGAACGTGCAGCGCATCTCGTCGACCACCGCCTCGTCGTCCGAGTCGCCGTCGACCATGCGGAACCGGGCCTCGTATAGCCTCGGGTTCTTTGGCGACCAGAGCTGTATCGCGGCCGGGTCGACGTCGATCTCGAGCCGCGGCTCGCTGAACCCGGGCATCTTGCTGATCATGAAGAAAGCCTTGCTGGAGATGGACTTCTCTCCGTCGAAAAGCGAGCATTCGACCACGACGGTCTTGTCTGGCGGCACCTTGCCAGCGACGTTCATGAACGCGGAGACGTGCCCGGTCCAGGGGTCGGCACGGACGTAGTGGTCAGACCGGTCCAGATAGAACGGTCGGGCGACGTACTCGAGCCACACGGTCTGCCAGAGGCCCGTGACCTTCTCGTAGTCGCAGCCGCTGAACCGCTCGACCATGCTCTGCTTCCCCCGCGGGAGCTCCTGGTCGAACTGCATGTCGTGGACGTGCACGACCAGTAACTGGGGGGCTGCCTTGTCCTCGGTCAGGAAGGGGGTGATGTCGAAGCTGAACGGCGTGGAGCCGCCGCGGTGGTTGCCCACGAGCGAGCCGTTCACGAACACGTCGCACTCGTAGTCCACGGCGCCGAAGTTGAGCAATACCGTTCCTTTCGTTTTATCGGTCGGTACGGCGATGGTACGCGCGTACCACACGTGGTCGACGAAGCGCTGGTCGTCTATGCCCGACAGTTTGCTCTGGTAGACGAAGGGCACGGTAATCTTGCGCGAGAAGTTCGGCTGCTCGAACCAACGCTCCGCCATGCCCTTGTTCTCGGGGTCGAACTCGAAGTCCCACTCACCGTTCAAGCACGTCCACGAGTCCGGGGCGCGCGTTGCCTCGGGACGCGGGTACTCCGACCTGGGAGGTGTGTTTGGCATGGATCACGGAACGCGCCTGGCATAGATATTGCTATTGTGGCTGATACGTGGCGCGGCGGGACAAGCGGTTCTTAAGCAACACGGACGACAGCTACTCGAGGCATACTATGAGAATGCAGCGCTTGGCGGTGTTGGATCCGGATGAGATCGCCCGCATCCACGAGGCATCCCTCCGCATCCTGTCGACGACCGGCGTGAGGGTGGAATCAGCCCGAGCGCGTGAGTTGCTCTCCCACCGCGGTGCCAAGCCGCGCGGTTCCGGGTCGCATGTGAACCAGCTCTTATTTCCACCCGATCTGGTGGAAGATAGTTTGAAACTCGTCCCCCCGTCATTCAGCTTGCATGGCCCCGATGGGACGTTCCGCGTGGACGTCTCCACGGAGGGGACGGTCTTTGCATCGCAGGGTTCCCCGACGAAGGTGTTCGACGAGCGGGATCCATCGACGCCCCGAGACGCGACGGTCGCCGACTTTGTGTCGTACCTCCGCGTGCTCGACGCGCTCCCTCGCATCTCGGTGTCGCACCTCGACGTGTGGCCGCTCGACGTCGACTACGGCGTGATGCACGCCTGTGCCACGATCGAGTGGGCCAAGTGCTGTCGCAAGCCGTTCGGTATGGGCTGCCGGGGGCGCGAGGCGAGCCAAGACGTGATCAACATCGCCCGCGCCATTGCAGAGGGCACGGGTGAGCGCCAGTCCATCGAGAAACATCCCAGACTCATCGCATTCTTCAATCCGATAAGCCCCTTGAGGTTACCCGAGGGATTGCTCGACGGGCTGCTCGTGTTCGTTACAAACAAGCAGCCCACCATCATCGCCCCGGCCGCGTGCGCAGGGACGACCGCGCCGATGACCATCGCCGGTTTACTCGCCCAGACAAACGCCGAGATCCTCGCAACCGTGACGATCGCCCAGCTCGCCGAGCCGGGCACCCCCTTGCTCTACGGCTGCGTGAACAGCGTGCTCGACCCGGTTACCGGTAACGTGGCCTGGGGTTCGCCCGAGACGGGGCTGATCACCACGGCAGCGGCCCAGCTGGCCCGGTTCTATCATATGCCCTCGCGCGCAGCCGGCGCCGTCACGAACGCGAATGCACTCGATATGCAGAACGGCATCGAGCGCGCGATGTCTTTATTCATGTCAACTGCTGCCGGCGTCAATTATTTGACGTGCGCCGGTACCTACGCGTCGCTGCTCGTGTCCAGCCTCGAGCTGCTCGCCATCGATGACGAGCTGGCCGGCGCTTGCCAGCGGGCAGTCGACGGCATCTCGGTATCGGGAGAAGCGCTAGCGCTCGGGGAGATCGACACGATCGCGGGGACTGAAGGCAAGAGCTACCTGACCAGCCGGCACACGCAGAAGGCCGCGCGCAAGGAGCTCTTCATCCCGCGGCTCAGCGACCGCCTGTCGCACGACACGTGGGTCTCGCGGGGTATGCCCGGCATCATCGAGAACGCGCGCGCCAGGGTACGCGATATCCTTGCCGAGCCCATGGAGATACGCATACCAGCGGGGACAGTGGCCAAGTTGGAAGGCCTTTACGAGGAGATCGAGAAAAGGGGAGCAAGAAAGGCGTGAGCGGTTGCACGCGCGTCATGCGTTGAACTTCTTGCCCTCGAGGCCGGTTCGGGCCTCCCCCACGATGGCCGCGAGCACCTTCACCACGCCCGGATCCAGGGACGCGGGCGAGTGATGCTTGAGGATCTCCCTCGCCTTCTCTACGACCCTCTGCCCGTAGGTCTTCCCGCCCTTCTTCCGCCAGGCGTCGGGCATGTCCCGGTTGCATACAGCTGGGCGCCAGATCTCAGTTCGGAAGTGCTTGAGCGTGTGCCGCTCGGCGAGGAAGTTGGCCTGCGGGGCCTTGAGCGGGCTGTTCTTGTCGATCAGATCCAGGGCGAGCGTCTCCTCGGAGATCTCGAACCCCTTCATGAAGCGGCGGATGTAACTGACGATCTCGTCGCACATCACGATCGAGGCCGGGCTACCCAGCAACCCCTGGCCGAGGTACCCGACATCGTGGATCAAGTTCGCCCCGTCCATGGCCGCCAGCAGCTCGGCGAAGGCATGCTCCATTGCGGCCTGCTGGTCGAGCACGTGCGAGTCTGTACCGACGATTCCCCAGCAGGGGATCTCGTAATGGTGGTAGATGTCGGCGAACGCGGCGTTCGTGAGCCGCACCTCTGGGGAGCCGTAGCAGTAGGTCATCGACTTCATGTCCAGGGGAACCACGGCCCAGCCGGAGACGATCGGGGCGCCCCCCTTCTTGAGCTGGTGCATGACGATGCCGCTCAGCGCCTCGGCGTTCGCTTGCGTGATGCCACCCGCGAGCGTGACGGGGCCGCTCGCCCCGAGCAGCACGGTCGGGATGTAGCAGATCGGTATCCCGTTCTCCGCGCAGAACAGCAGCTTGTCGACCGCCCCCTTTGAGTGAGTGAGGGGCGCCACGGGCTCGGAGTAGTGGATCAAGAACGGCTTCTGCCGCAGGGCTTCCATCCCGCCTGCGACCGCCCGCGCCATCCTCGCGATGTATTCGAGGTCGTCCTTGCCCGCCGCGGTGAAGAAGATCGGCTTGGTCGAGTTCTCCACCTCCGCCTTGAAGCACTCGACGTACATCGTGTTCGTCGGCACGTCGCCCGGCAGGGCGAAGGAGGCGATGAAATCGATGTTCGGGCAGAAGTCGGCGACCCGCGCAGCGTTGACTACGTCCTGCAAGACCGACCTCCTGGCCTCCCCCGTCTCGAGGTCGACGGTCGTGGGGAGGTCGGTGCCCAGGCCGAAGTAGCTGTTCCGGCCCTCCAGCACCATGGCGGGTTCCCCCTTCCGGTCGTAGATGTCGATGCGGGACGGGGCAGACTCGATGCAAGCCTCGACGACGCCACGTGGGATCCTCACGATGTCCTCCTTCTCCACGGCACACCCCGCTTCCTCCAGCACGCGGATCCCTTCCGGGTCCGCGACCCTTACCCCGGTCTCCTCGAGGATCTTTAAGGTCGTGGCGTGGATGCGCTCGATCTGGCCGTCATCGAGCAGCCTGTATCGCGGCCGCGCTACCGAGCTCTTTCGGGCGTCATTTCCCACCCTTGCTCGACCCCCTGAGTGCTTCCTTGATGAGCTTGACCGCGTCGATGGCGTTCTCGGCATAGCCGTCCGCGCCGCAATGCTTGACCCACTCAGCGTTCACGGCAGCGCCACCGAGGAACACCTTGAACTTGTCCCGCACGCCCTTCGTCACCATAGCTTCGACGAGTGCCTTCTGGCCGGGCATGGTGGTCGTGAGGAGCGCAGAAACGCCTATCGCGTCGACATCTTGCTCGATGGCTTGGGCGATGATCCTCTCCACCGGGACGTCTACGCCGAGGTCGACGACCTCGAATCCGTTGGCGCTCAGCATGGTCGCGACGATGTTCTTCCCTATCGAGTGAATGTCCCCTTCGATGGTCGCGACCAGCACCTTGCCGAAGGTCGCCGCCTTTCCCTGGGCCTTCAGCCGGGGGAGCAAGACGTCCATTGCCCGCTGGACGATGGTGCCGCCGAGCATCAGCTCGGGGAGGAAGTACTCGCCGGTCTCCCAGAGCTTTCCTATCTTGTTGATCGCCGTGCCGAACCCCTTCTCGATCACTTCGAGGACGTCCATATCCCCGGTGATTGCCCGCTCCGCGAGCTCCACAGCCCTTCCTTCTTCTAGGTTGACGATCGCGTCGGATATTTCCTCGAAATATCGGCCCTTGTTCATGTGTCTCACCTGACGTGTCTTCTTTGGTGGCTCGTGATTGTCTCGTCGAGGCGCTCGATAACCGTGGCCGGTAGTGCAGGCACGGCGTGCGAGGCTGCTATCTCCGCTATCTTGGTCCTGATTCGCTCTCCCATATCGCTCGCGCCCTCCTTCAGCCACCGGTTGGCGTGCTTGCGCGTGAGCAAGCTTGGGAACCACAACTCGCTGCGGTAATTGGCGAGCGTGTGCTTGCTCTTGAGGTAATTGCCGCCTGGCCCTATAGCCTTGATCGTGGCGGTTGCGAGGGTGTCATCGTTCACGTCGATCCCCTTGAGGAGTCGCCTGGTCATGCCGATGACCTCGTCGCCCAGGACGAGCATCTCGGGGGAACAGACCATCGCCATGTCGATGTAACCGACGTCGTGGATCATATTCAAACCCGCAAGCCCCTGCGTGAGGATGGAGAAGGTGCTCTCGATCCCCGCTTGGGCGTCCAGGAGCTTGGAATCCGTGGATCCAGCCAGGCCCCACGTCGGGAGGCCAAGGGCTCGCGCGACCTCCGCCTGTGCGGCGATGCCCAGGCTCATCTCTGGCGCGGCGATGCTCATGAGGGTCGTGTCCATGTCGAAGATGTTGAGGTTACCGCTCAAGAAGCATGGCGCGCCCGGGTTGGCGAGCTGGACGATCGACAGGCTCACGAGCCCTTCAGCGACTAGCTGGGAGACTGCGCCCGCGAGGGTAACCGGTGCGGTCGTGCCGGGCTGGACGGTCGACCCCGGAACCTGGGGCATGCCCAGCTCGGCCGCCACGAGCATCTTCTCGACGACGTCCCCTGGAAAGACGAGCGGCGAGATCGGCTCCGGGTAGGAGATGGCGAACGGGCGCTTGTGGAGTTGCTCCTCCCCGCCCGCGACCGCCGCGGCCATCCCGTGCACGGCCCGGACGCCGTCGGGGGTGTATCCGATGAACACGACGGGCTTGGTCGTGTTAGTCACGACAGCTCGGAACTCGTACAGCTCCTCCGCCGCGGCTGGCACGTCCTGTGCGGTTCCCATGGGCATGACGTAGTCGATGTTGGACAGCGCGTCGGCGACCCTCGCCCCGAGCTCGATGTCGCCTATCCTCGTCTCTCGGATCGCGCCCGTGAAGGGATCCCGAGTTTTTGGGCTTGCCGTGGACGTCCCGTAGTAGCTGTTTTTACCGGAAAGGTGCATCGCCCTGTTCCCGTTCCTGTCGTAGATCCAGAACCCCTTGGGGGCCGACTCGATGCAGCGCTCGACGAGCTTCCGCGGGATCTTGGCCCGGTCGCCCTCGATGGTCGCCCCCGCGTCGCGGAATAGTTTCAGCGCCCTGGGATGCATGACATTGCACCCGCAGCCCTCGAGAATCTCCTTCGCCGCGTCCAGGATGCGCTCGACCTTTTGCTCGTCGAGTGCTTGGAATCGAATCGACATGCGCGCCATCACGAGCCGGTGTGCATAGGACGGTAGCCCTCGCTTCCTAAAACAGCTAAGTAAGTGGGCTGCGCGGTTTAATAGACGAGAGACCCAGCTAGGCAAGTGGACTCTGCATGATCATTTTTCAACACCCCCCCGCGATCACGCCCGTCCCGCTCGGCATCACCCGGTGCTTCTTGTTGAAGGGGCGGGAAGGCTTCGTGCTGGTCGACACGAGTTATCCGAACCAGTATCCGAGATTCAAAGCGGTGCTGGACAAGAAGCTCGGCATCTCGGTTAAAGAGATCAAGTGGGTCATCCTCACGCACCACCACGACGACCACGCGGGATTTATCGCACCCCTCCTCGAGGAATCCGGAGCAAGGCTCGTCGTCCACGAGCTGGCCTTGCCCCACCTCGAGAAGGGCGTGAGCCTTGACGACGACCCGTCGTATTACATCTCCCGGCGGGCGCGGTGGCTCTTCAAGGCCATGGAGCGCTTCCATCCATTCACCTTCCCCCCCGTGGTGCCGAGTGCGGGGGACGTCGTGATGCGCGGGACGGGACAGCTCGACCTCGACCGTGCTGTCGGCCTGCCGGGCCGGGCCGTCCACACGCCCGGGCATTCAAGTGACAGCATCTCCGTGCTGCTCGAGGGCGGCACGCTCCTCTGCGGCGACACGTTCA
>JAFGBX010000213.1 GCA_016932935.1 Promethearchaeota archaeon
GCCAGGAATGCGCCCCGGCTGGTTGGCGTGGCTTCCTGTGCTGGTGTCCACATTTGTCCAACTTTTTTGCGAATTGTCACGACTGTAGAAGTACTTGGCACAGCCAGACTTCTCTTGGATTTTACACCTAAAAGATCCACGGATACTGAAAATGGCGATAGCCAAATCCCATTCATCGGATGACACGGTCATTGGATGTTTGGCCAGCTCGTGGCCATCAACGTGCCTATCAAAGATATAAACTCGTGTCCGGTAAAGCGACATATGGTGGCGAGGACACCGGATCGCGATATCAAAGCGCGGCACGAGTGCACGGGATTCTTGTTGATGGCGCTCTTGGTCTCGGGATTCTTCTTGTTCGTGATCGGCATCACGATCATGGCTTCCCTGCTGATCGTGCTAGGGCTTTCTTTCATGATCGGTTTCGTGGTGTTGTCGGCCTGGCTTGTGAAGATGATCGGGGGCTGGAAGAAAGTAACACTCTATCGGCGGGAATCTACGTCGGTAGGAGATTGACGTGGATAGATGTTTTCCCAGGCACTGCTGAAGGGCGGGGGCTTCCCGTCGAGGATAGGTGATGGGAAGGATGACTCAAGCCAGCAGCGACAGCACGATACCAAGAGAAATAACTACGAGCGGGAACAGCTTCACCGCGCGCCGGTACTTCCCCTCCAAGAGGGCGATGCCTATCCAGTCGAGCAAGAACCACTTGCGGATGTAATCCTGCCGTGCTTGGCCGAGGGCGATCTTCCCGCGCTCCGGGCGATCGAGGTCCTGCTCCGTGCCCATCAAGCTGATGGCCCGCGTCTTCCCAGCCTTCAGCGCCGTGATGACCCCGTCGACCGACCGGTTCCCCGTGAGGATCTCCGTGTACATGCGGTGGTGCTTCGCGGGGTCGTGGACGTCCGTCCCCGCGCCGGCGAACATCGTGCGTTCCGGCTCGTGCTGCTTGATGAAATCGAGTGCCCCCTCGTCGACGAAGCCGAACCCGTTGTACACCTCCCACCCGTCGATCCCTTGCTCCAGCCACCACTCGCGCGGCAAAGACCTCAGAATATCATAGGGGTACCACGCCTTGTGGTTGAACATGACGACGCCGCCCTGCGCGTGCGCGTGGTCGATGGCCTCCTTGATGGCCCGCTTGCTCGGCCACAAGAGGTTCGGCCGCTTCATCGGCGTCCGCACGCCGATCAAGTTCATGTGCGCGCGCAGGGACGTGAACTCGACGCCGGGGATCACGACGAACGACGGGTCGATCCGGGCCGCCGCCGCTCTGACCGCATCGACCGCGTCCATCGTGTTATGGTCGGAGACGACGAGCCCGTCATACCCGTTCGACATGGACCAGGCGACCAGCTGCGAGGGGGTGAGCAGCCCGTCCGACGCCGTCGTGTGCGCGTGGAGGTCGACCAGGAAGGCATCCGCGGGCACTCCCACGGGGCGCCGCCGCGGGTACGAGACGTCCTCGTCCCGGTAGCCGTCGTGGTGTTTGAAGTTGAGGAACACGCAGAAGACGTACGACGCGAGGGCGTACCCCAGCAGCCCGACGATGCATAGGGCGAGGATCCAGAAGTTCATGGCATCACCATCGACGCGCCGCACTTCAAGTTTTCGAGCGGCCATTCGAATCCGCCTCCACGGCTCCAAGCGTCGGGATCGAGCCACGGCCTCCGAATCCGGAAAAAAGCCTCCCTCCGATCGGTAATCGACGTCGCTTGGACGCTTTTTCATACCTTTTCTATTGTCCTTCCTATACATCATCGAATAATTTTTATGCAAATCAATATGGATTGTATTGATTCCGTATGGGAAAAAAGATGACGCGTGCCGGGATGGAATCGCGGCGAGCCATCCGGGCGGAGATCGATGCACGGCCAGATGTCGACCATCTTGAACTGCGCCGGAAGTTCCGGGTGAGCGAGGGCATCATCGAGTCAGCGTTGACCAAGACCGTCGCCGAATGGGACGTGATGATCGGGGAAGCACCCCCTGACCAGCCAAGCCCGAGGAAAGGGCGCAAGACAACCTCGGACATGGGATCTGAAAACGAGGCAAGTAGCGGTGAAGAGATGCCAGCCGCGCCAGCCGGTTCAACCTCGATTTCAGGCATCGAACAAGGCATCGTCAAGTTCACCCGCAAGCCCGCCAAGATGGGCATGGACTTCATCTTCTGGGTGCCGCGGGTCTACGTCAAGAACGGCATTGTCGACCCGGCTTGCGAGTACGAGGTCTTCTTGAAGAAATCCAACAGGACCTAACCTGCGCCCTCACGAGGGTGGGACCATTCGAGCGCCCTGGCACCCCTCCCTCCGTTCGTTCTCATTTGTTCCATTCCCTCTTTACCGGAGCGAGCTCCTCCATCATCTCGAGCAGGGCCACGAGCTTCTTCTTCGTCAAGTAGTTGAGGTGGGAGAGGATCGGGCTCTTGAACTCGATCGTCACGTTCCCCTCCTCGTCGATCGACTTGATCTTTCCCTCCGCACCAGCGAGGGGCACGAGCAGGTCGATCAGGACCGGCTCGAGGATCTTCTGGTCGAGTACTGATTGCTGCTTCTCGATGATTTCCTGGACGAGCTCGTCCTTGGTGCGCGCGGTTCGTTTCGGCATGGATGTCTGATGTCAATGTGCCCTTAAAAACTGCCCCCCTCCCGCGATCGTTGGCCGAAGCCCCGATGGCCTGTCCGCGGGAGCAGCGGTCGGCGCTAACGGCAATGGTTAATATTGTCTTTCCCTTAGTGTGATGCATGCGTTCCGTCATCGGTGAACGTTTGCGGCAGCGGGCGGCCAAGCGCCGCCCCGAGGCACGGCTCGAGAAGTGGAAGTCCGTGCGAATGGTCGGCCTCGTACTCCTGGTCGTCGGCTCGTCACTAGTCGTCTTGGCTTCCGTCCTCCCGCTCACGTTCTTCAACTTCGTGCTGGCCGGCGTCGGCATACCCCTACTCGTCGTCGGCGCGATCCTCACGCTCGTCTTCTCCGTGAAGATCTCCGAGCTGAAGCGGCTCAACCCGAGCCTTGCCTCCGGCCAGGCGCAAGCAGATGCGCACCGGGTTGCGCAGAGGATCCCCCGGGCACAAGTCGGCCTCGAGCGGGAGCAGCTGGACAAGCTCAAGGCGCTCTTCAAGGTCTCCGAGCGGGTCAAGATCGACGACATCGCGAGCATGCTGGGTACCAGCAGGAAGGACGTGTTCGACAAGTTACTCTTGCTCTCTAAGAGTGCCAATTTCCAGATAAGCGAGGACGTCGTCGTCATCGAGAAGGGGCAAACGGATCGGCTGCTTTCCGAGCTCGACAAGCAGTTCGGCGAGTGGGGAACCAAGGAAGAGACCAAAGCTGGAAAGATCTGAGCCGTTCCTAGCGCTATCGAGGGGTGACGCGGTCTTGATCAAGGAAAAGCTGGCCGGGTTCAAGTACCTATTCGCCGACAAGGAGATTCGCGGCAGTGCCATCATCACCTTCCTCCTCGCCGGCCTGCTCGTGAGTGTAGAGTACTTGTACGGTCACGTCCCTGATGGCATCGTTCTGGCAATAGCCATATGTGCATACGTGGAATTCCAATACCTCTTCGTTTTCCTCGTGATGTTCAACGTGTGGCGCCTTTTCGGCGCGTTTCGCGACAAGCGGGACGCGCGCAAGAAGCGCCGCGCCTTGTGGGCCGCCAGGATCGTCTCGTTGTTGTCCGTCGCACTCGGAACCACCCTGCTCGTCTACCTCTTGCTACCATTCAACTTGCTGCTGCTCGCGGTTTCATTCATCTCGTGGTGCGTGATGGAAACCTATTTCATGTGCAAGCTCGCCACGGAGTTGACCGGGGACAGGACCAGAAAAGGGATCCGCTTCCTGGTCTACTTGCTCGTCGTGGTCGCGTTTGGCCTCTACCTGACCGTCTCGTTCTGGGCCGCCGTCAAGAGCGGGCCCGTGCCGCCGGAAGGGTCGCTCTTCTTCGGCATCGACGCGACCGCGCTCGATTGGGGCCTGACCCTCTTCCTGTTCGTTTTTTCGATCGCCACGATGGGGTACCGCTTCATGTCGAGGAGCGGGCCAAAAGCGCTCGATTTCGATCGAATGCCCGGCAAGGAGGCGGCGAAGATAAGGAACGGGCTGGTCTTCATGTTCTTCTCGCTGATCGGCTTCGAGATCTTCGTGCGCGGCTTCAACCTCCTCTCGCCCCTGACGCCGGTCGCTGCCTTCGGCCTCTACATCTACTACGGCGTGAAGCTGTTCTTGTTCGTCCCGTTCGCCGTCGGTTTCGGGATCGCGGTGCTCGCGGGGAAGCGCAAGCCGTGAAACCGCAGTCCCTCCTCTACTGGGCGGCGTTTCACGGCTCGCCAGGGGGGAAAAAATCGACCTGGATGCCACCCGGCTCGACCCGGATGACCGCGTACCTGCCCTGGCGCGCCTCGCCAGCGTTCACGCAGGTCGTGGTGCCGATCTTGTCCACGCCCGGCGACTCGTGGATGTGGCCGGCGACCGCGAGGTCGGGCTGGTACGACTCTATCGCCTTCCGCACGGCCCCGGAGCCCACGTGCGTTTTCATGAACGTGTAGTCGAGTTTTGTATTGGACGGGGGGTCGTGGACGAGCAAGATCGTGAACGGGGTCGACGCCCCCCGCTCCGCAGCCGTGGACTCGAACAATCGCGACAGGCTCGAGGACATCTCCTCCTCGTCGAACGCGAAGTTGTTGTAGAGCCCGAGCTTGGCGCCCCCGAAGCCGAGCACGAGCACCGGCCTGGGGAACCCGTTGACGTGCAGCGTCGCGTGCTTGTCGTGTAGTAGGATGAAGTTGGGCGGCATCCAAGCCTTCACATCGGCGACGGAGGGCTGGTCATGGTTGCCCGGGATGTAGAAGACCCGCTTTCCTGGTGGGATGAGGCCGGCGACAGCCTCGAAGTTCCGCCGGATGACGTTCTCGTGCCTGGCACCGAGCGTGACGTCCCCCGCGAGCAGCACGAAGTCGGTGCCCTCGACGAGCTCACGTGGGATCGCCGGAGCCTTGCCACCGACATCAGATAGGAGCAGAATCCTCATGGATCCCGGTTGTCACACGTTCGTATTAATCCTTAGGGGATTCGGAAACCATTTAACCCGCCGTGGCCCGATCAGACCCGATCACAATGGTCGAAGCCAGCACGGGGGAGCGCAAGGGCTATCCCAGCATCGAGGCCATGACTGACGCGTGTTACGACTATCTGCAATCGCACGAGTGCAAGGGCGAGAAATGGGGGAAGCCATTCCAATTCTACTACCCCGCGAGCACGAAGTACAGCCATTCCCAGTGGCTCTGGGACTCCGGCTTTCACATGATCTCGTGGAGCCACCGGAACGTCCAGAACGCGATCGCCGACTTGCGCACCATGCTCCAGATGCAGCAGCCAGACGGGTTCATCCCCGAGATGGTGTTCTGGGGTGAGGAGCAAGGGCGGGGGAAAAGGCTGCTCGTCAAGCTGGTCGACAAGCTCATGGGTTATTCAAACGACCGGTTCACCGATATCACGCAGATGCCGATGCTCCCGTTCTCCCTCCGTGCGATTTGGAACGCGACCAAGGACGTCGCGCTGCTCAAGGAATTCCTGCCCCCGCTCGTCGCGTATTTCGACTGGTGGGAGAACACGCGCGACCCCGACGGCGACGGCCTCGTCAGCATCGTGCACCCGTGGGAATCGGGCATCGACGCATCGCCCGTCTACGACCCGGCGCTGGGGGTCAAGGAGCAAGACCGGGGCAAGTTCTGGAAGACCTACCCCAAGTTCCTGCTCCTGAAGAAGGACTACCGACAGAAGGCGGGATGGGACGTCGAGAAGATCCTCGCAATGGAGAAGTTCAACGTCGAGGACGTCGGCGTATGTAGCGTCTACGCGGCCGGATGGGGCGTTTTATCCGAGCTCGCCTCGGAGTACGACCAGTTCCTCTCCGCACGCTGCAAGGACAAGCAGAACTTCTTCGAGAAGGCGGTCATCTACAAGTGCTGGAACCCGCGCCTCGACAGGTTCGTGTCGTTCTACCACCAAGGCGGCGAGGAGCACGTCTCCTACGCGGAGACGGCCCAGTCGCTGTTCCCGATCATGTTCGAGACGATCCCGCAAGAGATGCTCGACAAGGTCGTCGGCACGCTGCAGGAACCGGAGAAGTTCTGGCTCCCGTACCCCATCCCTTCGGTCTCGAGGGCCGAACCCACCTTCAACCCGAACCGGAACCGGCTCCTCTGGCGCGGCACCACGTGGCCCATCCTCGCGTGGTTCGTGATGGAGGGGTTGATGAAAAACAACAAGGAGGATGTCGCCAGGCAGCTCCTCGACCGCTGGGTCGAACTGTATTTGAAGAACGGCATCTGGGAATACTACAACCCACTCACGGGTGAAGGATTCGGCGAGGAGGGCATAGGGATGTCGACGGTCATCGTCGACATGCTCGCGCGCTTGAAGCAATGAGCTCGGCCGTCATTTTTCCATGTAGTCGACGACCTGGCCCCCCTGGGTGATCTTGATGGCCATGACGTTCCCTCGCGGGTCGACGTCGAGATCGACGCAGCGCGCCTTGGCCAGCACGTCCAGGTGGTATTTCAGCGCGCCCTCGTCTCCGAGCAGCCCCTCCCGGACGAGTTGCGAGGCCACGGCCTCGGGCGTTCCCGGCGCCTTCGAGACGAGCTCGAGAAGGCGCCGCCTGACCGGGTTGTTCACGGCCTTCAAGTAGGTGTCGTGCCCGAGCCGGGTGAGCGTCGCGTCGTCCCGCGGGCTCGGGGGGAGGTCATCGTGGGGTTCATCGCTTGGCATATCGCGTAGCTCGCCTCGGTTCGTCGTTCAGCCGGTGAGGGCGAAGAGCGCGCCCTGGGATCCGACGATCAGCTGTAATAGGAACGCCTGGAATATAGCCGCGATCAGCTTGTTCCTGCTCGCCGTGTTCACGAGCGGCCCGCAAGCGAGGACGAGCCCGATGGAGACGAGCCCCTGCAGGGCGCCCACCATCCCCGACGTCGAGCCGATGGCTCCGAAGAACGCCGCGACGAGCATGAACGGGAAGAGCCCCGCGATGCCCAGCACCAGGCCGGCCAGCGAGCGCGGCCGGGCCTCCCTCGCGAGCATCTCGGCCTCGAACGGGGCGATGAGGAACCCGAGGGCCGTGAGCCCCGTGAAGACGGCGAGCCATGCCGTCCGGTCGGAGAACGGGTAGACAACCGGGGCGGCGCTGGCGAGCCCCGTGTTGCAGGCGAGTAGGCAAGCGGTCGTGACCGCGCCGATGGTCAGGGCGGCGCGTGCCCAGTCACGGGACGTCATGGCCTCGAACTCCCGCTTGATGCCAGTGACGAGCCTCCCGGCCGTGCCCGGCATCTTGCCGCGTCGGTACAGGACGGAGAGCAGGATCCCGTGGCCGCCGATGAAGGCGACGTAGATCAGGTTGAACACCGGCAGCCCGAGCGGGAGGGCGAGGAGGAGTAAGGTAGCTCCGAACCCGACGAGCGCGCCCGGGATCCAGAGCAAAAACTTGGCCGCGACGAATCGCTTGAAGTTTCGGAGCTCCAAGCCGTTGTCGATGGCCCCGTCATGAGTTTGATTGGCCAATCCCTTGCCCTTGACCAGCCAGGTCGCTGCGAACACGACGCCGAACAGGGCAACCGCGAACAAGGCCCACCAGGCGCTTCGGGATATGGTGCGGTGCGGGGTAGTGTCCGTCCCCGTGGCGAGGCCGAGCCGCGCCGCTATCCAGGGCTTGGCCAAGGCCACGACCGCCGGCGAGTAGATCTCGTAGTTGTGGACGGTCGCCGCCACGACCTCTAGGCGGCGCTCGGGCGAGCCGGGGTAGCTCCCTTCGCGTAGCTTGGCGGCGAGCGCGTCGGCCGCGGCTGGCGGGAGGACGTCGTCCCATTCGCCCGTGATCAAGAGTATGCCAACGCCAGGATTGGTCGCGTTCAGCCCCTGGATCCACGGGATGTCGGCATCGCTCGTGCCGGTAAAGAACTCGGATTGCACGTTTGGCAACAAGTTGATCGACGCGCCCAGGGCGACGATGCCCGCGACCGGCTCCGAGTCGATCACCTCCGCTTCGATGGCGACCCGCGCCCCCATGCTGTGTCCCACGAGCACGATCTCGCTCTGGTTGAGCCCCGTGATGGCCCCGAATTGTTCCTTCGCCGCGATGACTTGCCTGGCCAGGCGATCGAGCCGGGCGTTGTCGAGGGTGATGGTACCAGGCGACAGCCCGTGGCCAGAAAAGTCGAAGGTCAAGACATGAAGGCCCATGGACGCCATTTCCGACGCGATGCCCTTCATCGCCGCTTGCTCGCCGCTGAACCCGTGGAGCAAGATCGCACCGCGCGGGACGCTTCCCGGGTAATAACTCCCCACGAGCACGTCCCCCGATGGATCCACGAACGTCGTGCCCTGGCGGGCCAACAGCTCGGGGTCGTTCCCGTACAAGAAGACGAGCGAGGCCACCGAGGTCGCCGCGAGGGCCAGGGCGAGTGCCTTCACGGCCGTGCGGGTGTGCACCATGGGGATTGCCTTTCTCCTGGGGATGCCACATTTCGGCAGCCGTCGGTAAAAAAAGCCGTGCTTATCCCGCGACGGATGGCCCGGTGCAAGGCGGCCACGGCTCCACGCGAGGGGGCGCGTGCCCAATCAATAAATGCACCCCCGACGAGATCGATCCGTTGGTGAAAAACCATGCTCCGCGAGTTGTCTATACTGAAGACCGCCAAGACCAAGCGGTTGTCCTCCTGGGACGTGACGGGCGGCAACGCGGACTCCTGGCGCATCAAGGCCGGCGAGACGCGCGTCCTCGCCGACATCGAGGGCCCCGGTTGCATCACGCACATCTGGATGACGCAGGGAAACCACTACCGGGAGATCCTCCTCAAGTTCACGTGGGACGACGCGCCGTCCCCGAGCATCCTCGTCCCCTTGGGGGACTTCTTCTGCCTGGGCCACGGGATCGTCAACTCCTTCCAGTCGCTCCTCTTCACGGCATCGACCAACGGGAACAACCTGTTCAACGCGGGCTGCGCATTGAACTGCTACGCGCAGATGCCGTTCAAGAAGCGTGCTGTCGTCGAGCTGGTAAACCAGAGCAAGGAGGAGCACAACCAGTACTTCTACGTCGATTACGAGGCGTATGAAGACGCGGCGCAGCTAGACGGGCGTGGGTACTTCCACGCGGAATTCCACCGGGAGAACCCCTTCGGTGGGTGGGGTCACGAGATCACCGTGAACACCCCCGAAGCTAACATCCCGAACAAGGAGCGCCTCGCGTGGGAGAACAACTACGTCATCCTCGAAACGAAGGGGAAGGGCCAATACATCGGCTTCAACATGTCGATCACGAACTTCCAGGGCACGTGGTGGGGCGAGGGCGACGACATGGTGTGGGTCGACGGCTACAAGTGGCCGCCCGACCTCCACGGCACCGGCAGCGAGGACGCGCTCAACCAGGCCTGGGGCATGCAGCGGAACGCGTTCTTGCGCAACGGCAGCTCGATCTACGAGCCCGACACGGGCGGTTACCAGTCCAGCTATAACTTCCACCTGGAGAACCCCGTCCGCTTCACGAAGGAGATCAAGGTTACCATAGAGCACGGCCACGCCAACCACCTGCGCAACGAGGTCTCGAGCGTCGCCTACTGGTATTCGGAGGAGCCCACCGCCGTCAAGGAGCCGCCACCCGTTGAGAAGCGTATGCCCGTGAGGAGGGACGGTGGAAGGTGGGTCTTCGATCCGGCCAACCAGATCACGAGCCGGGATGTGCCGATCACGGACGAGATGAGTAAATCGAAGCGGCGGTGGAAGGCGAAGGATCTCGGCGGGTACGTGAACGTCTCTGGAAAGCTCTGCGTCGACGACGATGGCCTGACGTGCATCGCAATGCCGCTCACCCGGGATAACCCGAACTTGTACCAGATCCCCCTCGCCGAGCTGCTCGAGGAGTTCGTGCACAAGCCCGCCGAGGTGGAACTGCCCGGGGGTGACCGTCCGACGGTGCTCTCCGGCCGGCTCGTGCTGCGGCCGGACGGCGAGCTCGCCGTGGAGGCCCGGCC
>JAFGBX010000214.1 GCA_016932935.1 Promethearchaeota archaeon
GAAGTGGCAGCCGAGGTGGACGGCGACCTTGAGGCCCTTGAGGGGCTTCTTGACCGCTGCCTTGATCTTGTCGATGCCGATCTCCTCGAAGAGCACCTGGGCGACGTGCTTGATGTTGTCGAGCGAGCCCTTGAACTCCTTGTTGACGGCCTTGAGGGCGTGGTTGACCTTCTCCTTGTCGTGGTGCGAGTGCTTGAGGTCGTGGTTGGCGGTCTTTAAGGTCATGTTGCAGCCCGTGCACAGGGACATCACCGGCTTGCCCGCGGCCTCCGCGACGCAGAGGTTGCGGCCGGCCAGGGCGAGCCACGCGTCCTTGTCCAGCGAGTTGATGCCGACGGGGTCGGGGCAGCAAGCGAAGCCGGGGAGGACCTCGGTCTTGATGCCCAGGTCGTCGCACACGACCTTCGCCGACTTTTCCACGAAGGGAATGCGGCCAGGGATCGTGCAACCAAGGAATAATGATTTCTCCATGATGTTCATGCCTCCGTGGTTTTCTTGGGCTCGATCGAGATCTTGGCCAGCTTGTCGGTGAAGCCCGTGGCCTTCATGACGGCCTGGACGTCGCTGATGGGGAGCTCGTATTTCTCGGGCAATCCCATCGCCGAGCGGCGGCGGGCAATTGGCGGGCTGATGGGGATGGCCGTGCCGTTGTCGTGCACGGACTTGCCCTGGCCCTTGAAGCTGTCGGGTGCGATGTTCCTCGCCGCGGCCAAGTTCTTGAGCACGGCGAAGATGTGCGTGAGCGGGATCTTGTTTGGGCAGACCTCGTCACACGTGTCGCAGACCGTGCAGCCGTAGATGGCAAGGCGATTTTCCGCGGAAACGAAGTTGATGCCCAGCAGAGCCTTGAGTATGTTCTGGCGTGGGCTGTAAGCCGCGGTGACCGCGTGAACGGGGCAGTTATCGTCACACCTGCTGCACTGGTAGCAATATCTCACCGCCGTGTGCATGTACGACTCGTAGATCTGCCGCTTGAACTCTGGGTCGGACATCATTGCTTGGTCTCGCCTCCTGTGGCGTGGGTGTCGTTCACCTTCTTGTTGATCTCGGACGCGGCCAGCGTGAACCGGTAAAATAACCCGACCGGGTCGAGGATACCGCTCTTGATATCGTCTATATCCACGTCAGCGAGGCTCGCGATCGTGCTGATGCCGCGGGCGCCTTGCTCGCCGACGCCGAAGACCGGCCCATAGCAACCGACACAGACCGAGTTACCATTGTTGGGGCAGATGGCGCCGCAGCCCGCTTGGGTCATGGGGCCCATGCACACATAGCCCTGGTTGATGAAGCACTCGCCCGTGTCGGGCACGCCCTCGTAGTTCCGCTTGATCTGGGTCATCTTCTTGTTCATGTTGCCGTTCCGATCGCACGTTCCGCAGACATTGCTGTTGGAAAATTGGTAGTTGGGGTTGTTGGCGAGCGTCTTGAGCGACGCGCCGACCACGTCGTCGGTGAACTCCATCTTGGCGCCGAGCGCGAGCTTGCGCATGGGGTCGGCCGCCAGGTAGAGGGAACCTTGCGTGGGCAGCCCGTGGTAGAGCAGGAGGAACTGCGAGACGAGGTTCGCGTCCTCGGGGCCGACCTTCTTGGCCAAGAGCATGCCCTTGAGCTTGGCGGCCCGCGCCGCGTCGGGCTTGTCGGACTTGCCGAAACAGCCTGTGCATGGTGTCAAATTATCCCCTGGACACATCAAACTGCAGCCGCCCGCGGTCACGCTGCCCCAACAGAGCTTACCTTGCTCGAGCAAGCAAGGGCTGGCCTTGCACGTGGCACAAACGTTGGTGTCCCTTTTCATCGTCGCCGGGTCCTTCTTGATCAAGAACGCGACGGCGCCGAGGATGTTCTCCTTGCGCGGCGGGCAGCCGGGCATGTACGCGTCGATCTTGACGACCCTGTCGAGGTTCACGACCGACTCGCAGATCGGCGTGAGCTCTGGATCGCGTTTGTTAACCATGTCGTTCGGCTCGCCCATGCTCTCGACCGTTTCGAACTTCCGCTCTAGAAGCTCCTCCCTCGACCACTGGTTGGCCAGGCCATGAACGCTGCCGAAGCAGGCGCAGGTGCCGAAGGCGATGAGGAGCTTGCACTTCGCGCGCATGGTCTTGGCATTGTGGACGTCGTGCTCGGTCCGGAGCATGCCCTCGTAGAAGCCCACGTCGATGGACTTGTCGGGGCGTGCTTCGAGCGAGGAGAGCTTGAAGTCGACGACCGCTGGCCAGTAGACGATGTCCAGCTCGGGGAGCACCGGCACGAGCCCCAGGTGCAGGTTAAGGAGGCTCTGGTGGCAGCCCCAACAACTACTGCCTTGCATGAATGCTACTTTGATTGGCATGACAATAGCTCCGTTGCCGTCATTCCGGAAAAATCAGAAATCCGAATGCCAGCACACGTGCTACTGGTTGGCGGGTGCGTATTTATAGGTTCCCGAGCGGTTCCATGAGGAATTCCTCCTCCATCCACGACGATTCTCGCCAGCATGCGGACGCGTGGAATCGCGGTGAGATCATTCCAATGGAGCGGGAGAATGCTTCTACCAACCGGTATTCGCGAGAAAATCAAGGGGAATTCATGCCGCGCCGACCGCGTGCATCTATGAGAAAGGTTGAAGTGAGGATTAGATAGTCCAATCCATGGCGATCTGAGCAGTTAGAGGTCGTCATCTAACATGTCACCACCTTGCATCTTTGCAAGGTCGATATCTTGACCCAGGAACGAGACCTTTGACGGCATTCCCTTGCTTGATGGAGTCATCCTTGCACGCTTCTCGTGATCCATGGCTTGGAGCATCAGCTCCCGATCGCCAGCCGCGTTCGCACCCAATCTGAACCATTCAATTGCATCCCTGTCGTCAGGTCGAATTTCGACTGCTTGCTTGAAGCATAGACAAGCAGTATCAAGTTGCTCGCATTGCATGAAAAAGCGTCCAACGTTCAACCATAGGTGGATCCCCACCGGAGAACACCCCCCCAGAGCCGGACGGCGACTGGTGCCGCAACGGAGCCGCTGCGTGCGAGCTCGATGCGTGCGCGGATCGCGGGGTGAACATGTTTTAATAAAGATGATAGCGTTTTGAACGTTTTAGCAGCGGCATCTCGCACGGCTGAAAAAGCTGCCACTGTTACGCGCCGTCCCTCCACGGGATGATAAAAATCGCGCACGGACGGGCGACGGGATCGGGCTGATCTCCCCGTCGATCCCCCGTCCCGATCCCGGCTGCCATGCAAAGCGGGATCCAGGTCGAGGTGGGGCTATTATCCGGGCAACATGCTTGGTTCCCTCTCCGTGTTGCCGTGGATCGTGAAGGAAACTAACGCCAGCCGACCGCCGATGTGTTCCAGATTCGGCGAAAACCTTAAAAGGTCGAACATGGTACAGTATAGCGTGGTTAGGCTTTTGCGTTTTGCCATTTTGGTCGCCTAACCCAACAAGAATATCAATACTCCGCGTGTGTGTGAATGCCCAGCCAACTTTTACGGCTCGGGTTATTCACATTTTTTCACTTTCTCTTTTTGCGGCAAAACCACGTATATCCCATCCTTCGATCGAGTTGGGCATCATCGATCCCGTCGATCCGGGATCCGTGCTAAAATGGGAATAGAAAGCCCATCAAAGCATTCGGCGCGTTCCAAGGGATCTCCGTGTAGGATTGGATAACGCGTCTCCTAGATGGCCGGCATCGGAACGAGGCGGATTCGAGGATCCTCGTCCAGCAGAAGTGCCCGCATACCGGCCCAAGACACGATGAGGCAAGGATCGGAATGGATCCGGTTCGGGGAGAAAAAGGGGAACGCACGCGACAGTGAGCGCCACGCCGCATGTCTGCCGATTCTTCGATTACCGGACGGTACACGCCGACGGTCGTCGATCGACGAGCTACGTACTCATCGCTTGTGTGCGTCGCAGAAGTACACTTCATACTCCCACGAGCTTCCCTTGCTCAGCAAGTAGTCCTTGATGCTGCGAAGTCCCTTCACGATCCTGCTTTCTTTCCTTGTCGGGTTGTCCATCGCCATGGTACCAGCCTCCAGAGGGGCCCCTTCGGGGCTTTCTAGGCGTAGTATGGTGACACGGGGGAAAAAACATATGGATTATCCAGCACGATGTGGCGCAGCAGCTTCGCTTATGTTTAATACGTTTTCCCCGAGATCTGGCGACGCGCACCGATGTGTCTCGTGGATCACGAGTTGGTCACGCCGAAGCGAAGCCACGCGCTTGGGATCGACCTCGTCGATGGCCTATTCGAAGGCATCGCCGCGTGCCCGCCGGGTGCCCACGCGTGCTGCCGCACAAGATATTTATCACCCGGCGGCGAGAAGGGACCATCATGGAAGCAAAGGATGACGCTTACCGTGCTCTCCAGCGAGAGATCGACGAGCGCATGCCCGTCGGGTTCCCCGAGTCGAAGGAAGGCCACGACATCGAGATACTCAAGCTGCTCTTCACCGAACAAGAGGCGCGCGTCGCTATGCACCTCAGCGTGCTCCCGGAAGCCGTCGGTCGCATCCACAAGCGCGTCCGCAAAGCCGGCATCGACGTGTCGATAGATGATCTCGGTAAGATGCTCGACGGTCTTGTGAACAAGGGTGCGATCAGCGGTGGCGGCGGGCGGTACAGCCTGGCGCAGTTCGCCGTGGGCATGTTCGAGTACCAGGTCGGGCACGTCACCAAGGAGTTCGCCGAGCACTCGATCGCGTACATGGAGGAGGCCTTCCACAAGGAGCTCATCAAGGAGGGCGTCCCCGTCCAGCTGCGCGTGCTACCGATCGGCGAGAGTATAACCCCCGATCGCGTGGTCGGGACGTACGACGACGTGCGGGCCATGATCGAGGGGCTATCCGGCCCGATCGCCACGATCCCGTGCGTGTGCAGGGAGAGCCGCGACCTCGCGGGTACCCCGTGCAAGGTCTCGGACATGCGGCGGGTCTGCACCATATTCGGCAGCACTGCCGAGTCGATGGCAGCGCAAGGCGTCGCCAAGGAGGTCAGCAAGCAGGAGCTCCTCGGCCTGCTCGACGAGTACCGGAAGGCGGGGTTCGTGCTCCAGCCGGAGAACAACTTGAACCCCCATTTCTTGTGCATCTGCTGCGGGTGCTGCTGCGGCGTCTTGACCAGTGCCAAGCGGTTCCCCAAGCCAGCGGAGCTCTACCACTCGAACTACATCGCCAGCAGTACCGCCGAAAAGTGCACTGGCTGCGGTGTATGTGTCAAGCGCTGCCAGATGGACGCCGTCACCATCGAGGAGAGGAAGGCCCGCGTGAACCCCGACCGGTGCATCGGGTGCGGGAACTGCGTGCCCACGTGTAAGCCCGGTGCCATGCACATGGACGCACGTCCCTCGCCCGCCGCCCCGGCGAAGAGCCAGATGGCGTTCTACACGAAGCTCATCTTGAAGAAGCGGGGCGCCGCGAAGGCCCTCGTTCAGCTCATCGGCAAGTTCCTCCTCGGCAAGAAGTTTTAGCTCCGCCAGGCCGTTTAAACGAGGGTCGTAAGCCAAATCTTGAAACTTGGGGAAAATACTCGTGATTCAAGAAAAGGGGGATCACACGTGGAAAACGAGAAGTACAACGAGATCGTGACGAAAGCTTACAGCCGAATGCACAAGTACACGTGCGCTGAGGCTACCTTGCAAGCATGCCTGGAGCTCTGGCAGATGGACAAGAAGCGGCCGTCGTGGGCAACGGCGGGCTACATGGGGGCTATCTTGTCGGGGGACACGACGTGCGGCCTCCTGATCGGCACGTCCGTCGCCATCGGCCTCAAGCGCGGGAACGGCCTTGACGGGCTGCCCGAGGACCTGGAAAAGGAGCGAGACAAGGCCATCCGCGAGGTGAACAAACTATATAAAACGTTCAAGAGGGAGATGGGCTCGACGCGATGCAAGGACGTGTGCGGGTTTGATTTCTCGGACGCTGACCAGGGCTATCGCTTTATCCAGACCAAAGCGTGGAAAACGACTTGCGATAAGGGCTTGAGACTCGTCCTTGATTTCATCAAGGAAAGAACGGACGGGGGCAATCTATGACTATTTTTCAGCGGGTTTTCCGCCGTGCCGCGATGTTAAAGGTCGAGATCTCGCAGGGCCGCCGCGGCCGTGTACACGCAGCCCTCGCCGCCCACGTACAAGACGACGCGTAGCGCCTCCATGACCTCGTCCCTCGTCGCCCCCTCGCGCTTCGCTTGCGTCGCCAGCGCCTTGACGCCGTTCACCGCGCCGTGCTCCGCGTCCAGCCCCATTCCCGATGATATATTCACGAGCCAGATGCCTAAAGTATATATAATCACATTTGCTGGTCTTATTGACGCACATGAATACCATTCACATAGACGACAAGCACGAGCGCTTGTTGGAACGATTGCTTGCTCGCTTGTCTTCCACCGGAACAAAAATCGACAAGAAGGACGTGATCGACAAGCTGATCGAGGCTGCGGTGGGGGACGATGACGTGCCCACAGACGAAAAGGCTTTGCCAGATGAGGGAGCACGACACGAGCAAAATAAGGAAGAAAGATTCTTTCCCATTCCGATACCGGATGAAGAGGAGGTACAAAAACGGTTCGCAGGTAGTTACATTGCCACCCGAGATGGGAAAATCGTTGCGGTCGACCCGTCATTGCGTGGGTTGCACGATAAATGCAAGGCACTTGGATCTGGCGATGGCGGGTGCCATATCGAGTACATCGAGGATGGTGTCATGGTCTATGGTTTTAGTCTTTAGGAGGCGCCGAATCACCCCCTTGCTCGAATCCGTGCCCGAGCATCAACGACGCGACTTCGGTCTATCATCGAAGTATTCCATCACGATTCGATTTAAAGGAGAGGGGGGCTGGGATGCCAATACATACGGCTTCATTTTCGATACAGGAGCATTCGTCTCGTACGCACCAGACACGATTTTGGAACTATTAGGGGCTCGTGCCGAATTCGAGAGTTACGTGAGGGGCGTCGCACCGGGCGACGATTGCAAGGTGAAAGTGAAGTTCGCAAGGATAAGGTTCAAGATGATAGATGATAAGGCCAATGAATCCCGCGAGCTAATCGCTTGGTTTGCATTCCACGCGTTTAAAAGCCCGCTGCTCCTTGGCATGAAGGATATCATCGATCGTTGTGGCATCGTTAAGTTAGAAAAAGATGATGTCATAACATTGAGAATATGATGGCCCGACAACACCCGTATTAAAGGTCGATTTCCTTGAAGGCCGCCGCGGCCGTGTACACGCAGCCCGCGCCGCCCACGTACAAGGCGACGCGCAGCGCCTCCATGACCTCGCCCCTCGTCGCCCCCTCGCGCTTCGCTTGCGTCGCCAGCGCCTTGACGCCGTTCACCGCGCCGTGTGCGGCATCCAATGCCATCGCGATCAAGCACTTCACCTTCTTGGGCAACTCGCCGCCATCGTCCATCGCGAACGCTTGCAGCGCCCGCACGTGCTCCAACGCCCCCGGGTCGAGCTCGCCGATGCAAGCCAATGGATCTTCTGCCATGGGTACTATCTACGGCGGGTGCCCATTTGATGCTATCGGAGCGGGTCACAATGATAAAGTGGCGCCCCGAGTCATGACCAGTGTTACATGGTGGGTGGACCGATGGTAACCGCAACGCTGATCCGCACGGAGAAGGCGAGCGCGGATGACGCGTATAACGCCTTCAGCGACCTCGCGTTCCACGGCGGGACGTGGTGGCTCGCGTTCCGTTCGGGGACGGGCCATGTCTCCCCAGCGGGCGAGATCGTGGTCATGTGCTCGGCGGATTGCTCGGCATGGGAGCAGCACGCTAGGATCGAGGTGCAAGGCGTCGACCTGCGCGACCCGAAGCTCTTCGTGTCACGGGGCCGGCTGCTCGTCCTCGCCTTCTCCCTGGATCACCACGACCCTCGCTTCCGGAGGTTCCGGCCGGCGGACTCGTACTTCTTCGACGTGGACGGGAAGGAGGTCGCCAGGTTCTCCCAGGGAGACCACGTGGACATACTATGGAACGCGCGGGAGGTCGGCGGGAAGGTCTACGCCACGGGGTATTCCTTCACGGACGGGCACTACCGGATGCGCTTGTGGCGGGCGGGCGGCGTGGAAGGCCCCTGGGACGTCGTCCACGCGTTCGAAGACGACCCGCTGCCGCTGCCGCCGAACCTCGGCTTCACGGAGGCGTGCATCGTCCCGCGCGAAGGGGAACGGATGGCCCTGTTCTGCAGGACCGACGGGGACTCGCTGGCGAGGCTCCCGAAGGGGCTCGCGCCGTGGTGGCAAGCGCACCGGGGGTACTGGAAGCGCAAGCGAGCCGCCGGGCGCTGCCCGGGGCGGCAGGGCGGCGACTGGTTCGTCGTCGGCACCGCGGGCGCCCCCTACACGCGGTGGGACCTGAAGCCGCACGAGATGTACCTCAAGGGCCCCGCGGCGATCGCCATGGACGGCGGCTTCCTCGTCGTCGGGAGGCACGCTGGCCACGGCGACCGGCTGAAGCGGGTCGTGCTGTTCCATTACGACGGGGAGTTCCACGAGCTGCTCACGCTCGCCGGGGGCAATGACGGGTCGTACGCGGGCATGGCGTGGCATCCCGAGCGGGCGGGCGAGCTGGTCGTGTCCTTCTATTCCGACCACGAGCGCCTCGGCACGCCGCTGGCGGGCAAGGCCAACGACGTGTGGGTATCGAGGATTGCCGTCAAAAGCTAGATTAGGCGGGCTATCCTTCCACATGAACTACATGATGCCGAAGGCGAATGACTTCTATTGGTGACATCCGTGTCATCCACGCGACCGACAGAGCCCGATCCCGAGGCGAATTACAAGGCATTGCTCGAGGAAGCGAAGGACGACCCGAACATCGTCGGCTTCGTCGTCCGCGAGGGCACGATCGACCAGTACAAGGCCAAGTATCCACGGTACAAGTACCCGAACATGGAGCTCATGAAGCAGACCGTCAGCCAGTTCCGGGACGAAGCTGCGTGGGGGTCGCCTGACCAGTGGGGACGGTACGACTCCGCGTGGATCACAGCCGTCGTCGATAAAACCGGCGAGATCCAGCGGATCCTCGACGAGAAGGGGCGGATCCCTCCAGAGCAAGTGAAAAAGTTCATCGAGCGCCAGCTGGACACTTACATCAACCAGTTCTACAGATCGCTTAAGTGCTTCCGGGATGGCCACGTCCTCGGCGCCCGGCTCGAGGCCAATGTCGGGATCGAGTGCCTTTTCAACGTCCTGTTTGCCCTCCACGACGGGCGGCTCAAGCCGTTCTACAAGTACTTGGCCTGGGAGCTGAGGACCCATCCCCTCGATAAGGTGCCGTTTACGCCCGCCACGCTGATGGACAAGGTCACTAGGATCCTGGACGACGCTGACGTGGAAACCCAGCGCGAGGTGTTCTTGATGGTCGAAAAACTGTGCCGCGACGAGGGCTATGGTCACTACATCGACCAGTGGGACGGCGCGCCTGGCCAGCCGGACTTTGCTTTCATGCGGACTTTTAAACGAGCGGACATCAAAAAGACCGAGGATCACGAATGAGAAGGCCATTACTCGTGTTCGGCATCGTGCATTGGGGCGCCGTTGCAGCCATTGCATTCCTGGCATTGGCTTTATGGCAAACTCCCTGGGGTTTGATATTATTCTACTTGCTCTTGTATTTCGTGTTTTTCGTGGCCGTGATCGTGCGCATCCTTCGCCACGTGTACCATTTCCCTATCCCGTCGTTTTTAACCCAGCTGATCGACAACCCGATCCGGCGGAGGTTCTGGCAGAATCCCGACGTGATCGCGGAGCGGATGCAGCTTGCGCCAGGGATGGTGGTGGTAGAGATCGGCCCGGGAAAGGGTTCCTACACGAGTGCCGTCGCCCGGAGAATCCTTCCGGACGGCATCGTGTACGCTGTAGATATCTCGGAAAACGTAATCCAGCGGCTGAAAGCGCGGTTCGAGAAAGAGGGCGTGAAGAATGTCATCCCGCAGATTGAAGACGCTTATCATTTTTCCTTCGCGGAAGGGAGCGTGGACAGGGTGTTCGCGGTCTCGTGCCTGCCCGAGATCCCCGACCATGAGCGTGCTCTGGCAGAATGCCGTCGCATATTGAAGCCGAACGGCCTGGTTTCTTTGAGCGAATTGGCGGTCGACCCCGATTATCCCTTGCGTCGCACGGAAAAAAAGTGGGCCGAAAAGGCGGGCCTAGAGATCAAGCAAGAGTTCGGCAACTGGGTGGCATACCAGCTGAATTTGTGTAAAAAAGCAAGTCGCTAAACCCGGGAGATGTTGGTTACATCTCCCCCTCGTCCTTCTCCAGGTACAGCTTCGTGCGCAGCTCGAGGGCCTTGGGCGTGTTCGGGCACGGCTGGTCGCACGGGCAAGCGGGGACGTAGGACCAGACCTTGAACGCGTCGGACTGCACCAGGAGGAACTGGAGGTTGTTCACGATGAAGCACTTCTCGTTGAGCTCCGCGAGCGGCCCGTCGCAGAGCACGTGCTTGTGCACCTTCTTGTTCACGAGGAGGCACAGCCCCTCCTTCGGGCGGAAGCCGAACAGGTACTGGATCTTCGGCAGGATGAACAAGTGCGTGATGACCTTCCGCTCGTAGAGCACCTTGATCTGGTTGAACGTGAGGGTGAACTTCAGCGACTTGTAGAAGTCGTTGTTCCTGTCCTCGTCCGAAATCTCCTTGAGGATGAAGTCGTTGGCCACGGCCTTGTCGATCAAGTCGACGAACGATTGCGTCAGCTCGATCTCGGGTTGGCCGTTTTCGTCGCCGGTCAATGCCGTCGTCATGTTGGTCTCGGGATCCATCGGGGGCTTTACACGACCCTTTTGAAACGATATTCTATCACCAGCGCCGCATATAAACCTTCGATCGCCGGCGCGAGGCGCGCCCCGGCCGACGCGTCCCTCGGCAGGGCGTGCGGGGGCATATCAACAGCCTATGGGCGGTTCGAGATCCTAATCGCGATGGTCGTTTAAAAGTGTCCGTGCCCGCGCGCATGAGGCTGGCCGCAAGCGCCCAGCTGCGGCGGCGTGCACGCGTGACAAGGGACGGCCTAATAATAACATAGATAACCAGAAGCGCATGTATTTATTATAAAGGCCCCCATTCGATCCATAATTTCCGAGCTGGCACGAGACATGGCCTCGTCGAACTGCGCGGCGTGCGCGACCCCGCTATCCAAGAACGACTTCCAGTGCCCCACTTGCGGGAAGGGCTATTGCCGCATCCACGTCATCACGAACGAGAAGTACAAGTGCCAGAAGTGCGGCGCGTCGCACGTGCGGGAGACGGCGCTCAAGTTCAACAGCTCTTGCCCGACCATCCCGCAAACGAGCTGCCCGAAGTGCGCCGGCACGTTGCGCCTCGACAAGCTCCCCGCGGGACAGCATTACTTGCGCTGCGAGAAGTGCGGCTGGAACTCGTTCGACGCGCAGCCCATGATCTGCTACCTTGCCGACTCGATCGTGCTCAAGGAGGCGACCAAGATCGGCCTCGCCCGGCAGCCGAAGGCGTGCGAGGGGCGGCTCAAGAAGATCCAGGGCGAGGACTTCTGCCCGAGCTGCGTGATCGCCAAGCTCAAGTCGTCCGGGACGATCAGCTTCTCCACGATCGGCAGCCTCGTCAAGACGGACGAGGACGAGGTCCCGCGCCTGCTCGAAGCCCTCGTGAAGGACTACAACCTCGGCGGCATCATCGACGAGCAGAACAAGCTCTTCACGTTCGTCGACCCCGGCCTCAAGTCCCGCGTGTCCGAGCAGGTCAAGACGAGCGGCTACATCTCGGTCGACGCCCTGGCGAAGAACGTGGGCGTGTCCCTCGACCAGGCGCTCAGGCTCATGTACGAGATCATCCGCAACGAGCGGCTGCGGGGCACGTTCTCCCGCCAGAAGAAGTTCTACTACGCGACGACCTTCATGCAGAACAAGCTCATCCAGCTCGCGAACGACCAGGGCGAGATCGACATCGACGCCTTCTCCGTTGCGCAGGACGTGCACGCAGAGATCATCAAGGACAACATCGCCACGCTGCTCAAGACCCGCGACATCGACGGGTACTTCGCCGCCAAGGGGAACAAGGTCTACACGAAGGGCAAGCTCATGGACATCGTCCACACGTACGCGGAGCGGCACAAGAAGTTCCGCCTGGAGGCCGTCGCCGAGGAGATCGAGGTGGCCATCGAGGTGGTGCGGAGCATCCTTCACGAACTGGTCAAGCAAGGCCGCTTGCGCGGGGTTTTCACGCAGAAGCGCGAGTACGTGACCGACGTCGCCCTCAAGGACGAGATCGGCCAGATCGTCATGGCCTACCGGACGATCGCCCTCGAGGATCTAGCCCGGCGGCTCGGCATCACGGAGAAGACGGTCGAGGAGAGCCTCGCGTCGCTCATCGCGCGCGGCGACGTCGCGGGGTACATCGACCTGCGGACGCGGGAGTTCAAGCTCGACGTCGTGCGGCCGCCGGCCGCGGCCGTCGCGCAGAAGGGGCAGGCCAGGCAAGGAGGCACCCGGCCAGCCGTGCCGGCACCCTCCAACCACGAGGAAAAGTACGTGGAGGTCGTCCGCGAGTACGACTTCGTCGGCGGACAGGTGCACTTCAAGGTGGCCATCCGCAACAACTCGGCAGCGGCCATCTACGACGTGAAGACCGTCCTCGACTACCCCGACGCGTTCCAGATCGACGACGAGATGATCTCGATCCCCGTGATCGAGCCGAACAGCAGCCGGGGCGTGGACTTCTACCTCGAGCCCACGACTTGCGGGAAGTCGCAGGTGGGGGCCACGGTCATCTACAAGGACTACACGGCCACGCCGCACACGGTGCACGTCGACAAAAAAGAGGTCTGGATCAAGTGCCCGCTCGTCGTGGCGACGATGGACAACCTCAACGACGTCATGGTGGTCATCCAGAGCCTCCCGAGCGACGCGCGCACGTTCCTCATCTCGGACATCGACGCCAGGCTCGCCTACCACGCCGGCTTCCGGGCGATCTCGCACTTCGACGCGCGGTGCGTCGCGGCCCCCGAGAAGATGGACGGCGACATGTTCGAGGCGGACGCGTACTTCGCGTCGAAGGTGAAGACCGGCGGGGGGCGCATCGTGATCAAGCTGTCCGTCTCGGAGAAGAGCCAGATCATGGAGATCCGGGTGTGGTGCGCCGAGGCCGGTCAGCTCACCGGGTTGCTCGCCAAGATCATCGAGTACTTGTTCGACGAGATAAACACCATCCGGAAGATCAAGTCCGAGGCCCGTGAGAAGACTATCGATATGATGGCCGTTGCGCAAGGTATCACGGTTCTTTCGGACTACGTGATGCTCCAATGGAAACATGGCGACGTCTGCAACAAGCTCGAGGACTTGTACGCCCGCTTGATGCGACTGCTCAAGTCTGACGAGATTCTCGACGAGATGAAGGCGTGGCTCGGCAAGCTGCGAGAGCAAGACGAGGATACGAACATTTCGAAGGAAATTTCAGAGGAACTCGCGCCCATCGTGGAAAGATGGCACGAGATTATAAATCGAAAGGTTGTCCCGGAGTAGATACCGCGTCACGCGGCTGGCAACTTCTTGCGCCCTTCCTTCTTCAAGCGCTTTTGCTGGTGCCAGTAGTAGGCGAGCACGATCACCGCGAGGCCGGCCAGGACGAGCGCCCAC
>JAFGBX010000215.1 GCA_016932935.1 Promethearchaeota archaeon
ACTCCACAGCCCGCGCCGGCGCTCACGGCTCACCTCCGCTCGTGTCGCCGGACATGCGGTGGCCGCGGGCGACGCGACTGGTGACCGGCCCGTCCATGCGGGACGCAAGGGTAAACCCGTGGAGCAAGATCAAGTATTCTGTAGGTGATGGACTCGTGGTTCGACCGGATCAGTGCGGTCGCCTGGCAACGTTCGTCCGCGACGTCGATGCCTTCTTCGCGCAGTGGCGCGAGGCCGAGGCAATCAAGCTTGGCAAGTCTGACTTGGTGACTAGGTCACTTGATACTCATGGCAACCATTCGTTTCGATCGCCAAGACGAGCTGGATGCCCTCATCGCACGCATCTACCTCGACACGAGGCAAAAGCTCTCCAAAAAAGAACTGCTCGAGATCATTTTTGAAGTGGGAATCCAAGATTACCATCTCCTGGTGCAGAAAATCCAAGAGCCCAATAAGAAAGGCGACGGAGGCTTGAGAAGCCAGTTTATCGAACGGCTCTCGGGCGTACTGTCCGTTTCCGATGCAGACGTTGACAAGATCGATCCGAAATCGATCTGGAAAAACGTGGTGGAATGATACGACCGATTTTTTCATTGACACGAGCATTCTCTGGTGGTACATGGTCGAGACTTCAAAGCACCACCGTAAAGTCAAGACTTTCCTGGATCCAATTATTATGAATGATGAGAATTCGTTGATCGTGAACGAATTCGTCATGATCGAGCTATTCCATCTCCTCGTCAAGCAGAAGGGAAAACAAGGGTGCCAGATCGCAGAATACTTGCTCAATGGCGAGCACCCGTTCTTCCAAGTAAAGTTCGACATATTACAAGAATCGGACTTGAACGAGGTCTTGACGATATTAACAAAATACGGGACGACCACGACGATTGGAGGCAGGGATTCTTCGATAATACATTCGATGACACGACATAAAATATTAAATATCATCACGAACGATAAAGGCTTCGAGGGCGTGGCCGGGATAAAGGTTCTCGATCCGGTCGCTCTTGTTCGTTAACTGATCTTGGTTATTGCCTTTGTTTTTCCCCTTTTTATAAAGAATTGCAGAATATCATCAAGTGATGGACTCGAGATGCCCTGGTTAAACCTTTTCGAGTCAAATATTCGTCTCCCGTCCCCGGGGATTATCGGTTGAACGAGGCACGTTTTTTTCGCACTTGTGGTCAGATCAAGTCGATGGACATATTACCAGATAAAGCAAAGGACGCGGGCTTTGGCACGAAGAAGGACGTGATCATCGTCGGCGGTGGCTTGTCGGGCTTGACCGCCGCGTATTTACTGGCGCCCGACTTCAACGTGACCGTGCTCGAGGCCGAGGACACGCCCGGTGGGCAAGCGCGGGCGTTTCGCATCGACGGCAAGACCGTCGAGCACGGCAGCCACGCGTTCTTCGGGTACTACAAGAACAGCCTGGAACTGCTCGAGCGGCTGGGGGGAGGGGACAACCTCATGCGCGTCCCGGGCTGGACTATCGTGAACGAGAGCGGCCAGAAGGCCTTCCTGACCCAGTCCAGGTTCCTGCCGGGCCTGTTCCGCCTCGTGCCGTCCCTCATGCGGATTCCATGGCTCTCGATCGGGGATCGATTCCGGGCGATGCGCGCGGCGTACAGGATCATAAAGGCCCCGTTCGAGAAGTACAAGATGGCGGATCAGAAAACCGCGCTCGAGTTGGGCACGGACGTGGGCTACTCGAAAGAGGGGATCTTGACCTGGAACTCCGCGTCGCTCGGCCTCACGAACCTCTTCGTCACCGAGCAGTCGGGAGCCATCTTCGCGGGCAAGCACAAGGTCCTCGTGGGGACGAGGAGGGGGCTGTCCTACAAGCTCCCGTCCATGAACCTCTCCGAGCTGTTCACGGAGCCGCTGAGCCGGGCCGTGCAGTCCAGAGGTGGGACGATCCGGTTCAAGCACCGTGTGACCGAGATAGGCAAGTACGAGGGAGACCCCAACGGCCACACCTCCAGGGTCGACGTCGAACATGACGGCACGGTCGACTCGGCACACGCGCACCACGTCATCGTCGCCGTGCAGCCGCAAGACGCGGCCTTGCTCGCCCCGTGGGTGGAGGCCCCGTGGACGGGGCTCAAGCGGGTAAACCCGATCATCACGATGACCCTCGGCTTGAGCGGGCGGATCGGCGGGTCGCCGGATGGCAGGGAATACGGCTTCTCGCGGGCCGATTGGGTTTTTAGCGTGGTCACCGACCTGTCCCGGTTCTGGCCCGAGTTCGCGGGGCCGAAGACCGTCCTTCGGGTGGAGATCGGCCACGCTGACCTCTTGCCAGGTGGCATCGACACGCCAGACGAGGAGATCGGCGGCCTCGTGAAGAAAGATCTCGACCGGTTCTGGCCCGAGTGCCAGCCGATGCGGGTCGAGTTCGCCAAGATACACAGGGAGAAGCGCCACCTCTACGTCTCCTGGACGCGTGGCGAGTTCGTCAAGAAGCCGGAGAATGGCGACAGGAGGCTGGGAAACCACGTCTACTTGGCAGGTGATTGGACCACGAGGGGAACGATCGGCATGGAGGCCGCTGTCAACTCTGCCTATGAGGCGGCGAACTTCGTGCGCTCGGCGGAGGGGTTGGCCCCGATCCCGTTCGAAGACGTCCCTGTATGACATTCGAGTGAGGTTCAAATACAAGATGGGCGGCCATTACCAAAGGAGGTAAATACACATCATGAAGACATACAAGTACCTCATCGTCGGGGGCGGGATGGCCGCGGACAGCGCCGTCCAAGCAATCCGGAGCAACGACGAGGAGGGATCCATCGGTGTATTCACGAAGGAAAACCATGGGCCCTACGACCGGCCCCCGCTTTCAAAGGGCCTGTGGAAGGGCGACCTGCAGCTCGACGACGTGTGGAGGAACACGAGCCAATTCGGCGTGGATCTCCATCTCTCCAAGGCCGTGACGGGTGTGGAGCCAGCCAGGAACGTCGTGCGAGACGACGCCGGGCAGGAGCACGGGTACGAGAAGCTGCTCCTCGCGACCGGGGGGGCGCCGCGGCGGATCGATAACGACGCCGGCGCCGTCATGTACTTCCGGACGGTCGACGATTATATAAAGCTCGACAAGCTTTCCCGAGAACGCGATTCATTCGGTGTCATCGGAGGTGGCTTCATTGGCTCCGAGATAGCCGCTGCCCTGGCCGCGCGCGGCAAGCAAGTTACGATGGTCTTCCCCGAGAAGGGCATCGGCGAGGCCATATTCCCCCCTGCCTTGTCCGTGCACTTGAACGGGGCCTTCGAGGAGAGGGGCGTGGTTGTGCTCGCGGGGCGGCTCGTCAAGGGTGTCGCACGGGACGGGGATAGGGTGGTACTGGCGACGGACGATGGCAAGAAGCACCCGTTCGACGCGGTCGTGGCCGGCCTTGGCATCGTTCCTGAAGTGGCCATGGCAAGCGCCGCGGGCATCAACGTGGGAAACGGCATCGTTGTCGACCGGTTCCTCGAGACCTCGATACCCGGCATATTCTCGGCGGGCGACGTGGCATGCTTCACGAACCCAGCCCTCGACATGCCCATGCGGTTCGAGCACGAGGACAACGCGAACACGAGCGGCGAGGTCGCTGGTAGGAACATGGCCGGCGAGCGCGTGCCTTACGACCACCTGCCGTTCTTCTATTCGGACTTGTTCGACGACGGCTACGAGTCTGTGGGTGACGTGTCATCCAGGCTGGATGTCGTGATGGATTGGAGGACGGAGTCCGAGGAGGGGATCGGTTACTACATGAAGGATGGGAAGGTTCGAGGCGTGCTCCTCTGGAACGTCTTCGGCCGGGTCGAGGAGGCGAGGTCTATCATCGGCTCGCGGCGAACGTACGCGCCCGCGGACGTGAAGGGATTGATCCCGACTGAATCCGCCCCCGAGGGCGAGGCGTGAGGTGCACGATCGCGGCCGCACATGGCGGATAAATTTATTATCAACGACGACTAATTAGGAGTAACGAAACCCGACCGGGCACCAAGGGGCGAGGGCCGCCATGTTCACGAACATCTTATGCTGCGTTGATGGATCCGAAGACAGCGCGAAAGGGGCCGAGATGGGGCTCAATCTAGCGAAAGAATTCGACGGAAACATCACGTGCGTCTACGTGGTGACCGAGGACTACATCCACTTCATGAAGGACGACGCGGTGAGGCGCAAGGCCGGCGCCCCGTTCGACGACATGCTCCTCGAGCAAGCACGAACGGAGCAGATCGGGTACAAGGTGTTCGCCGACATCATCGCTATGGCACAGAAGGTGAAGTGCCAGAACTACACGACCAAATTCTTGAACGGCAACCCGTCGGACGAGCTCGTGAACGAGATATGCACGGGATCTTACGATCTGGTCATCGTCGGCCGACAAGCGGCCTCGAAGGCGCAGAAATCGCTCATCGGGAACGTGGTCGAGGCTATCCTCCACCTGACGACCGTGGCGACGCTCGTCGTGAGTAGGAAGATGGCGAGCCGCTGTGCGTGAGGCCTTCCACCTAGGCTGTTGTGCGGTGAGGGACACTTGAAGGTCATGTCGTTCAACGCCCGCACGTCGTCGATACCCGACAAGAAACACGACTGGCCAAAGCGGCGGCAGTTGGTCATCGACATCGTCAAGAAATACCAGCCCGACGTGGTCGGCTTCCAGGAGGTGCAGCGCGACCAGCTGGCCGACTTGCTTGCCGGGTTGCCGGGCTACCGGTGCCACCACCAGGGCTGGCAGGACGTCGACGTGAAACAAGAGCTGCTGCCGGCCTTCTACTCGGAGGAGCGGGTCACGGTTCGCGAGTCGGGGGCGTTCTGGCTCAACGAGACGCCCGGCGTGCCGCGGATCGGCGCAAGCGGGGGGCAGGTGCTACGCGCGTGCACCTGGATCCGCGCCAGCTGCCCGTCGGATGCCGGTTCCGGGGCGGCCGCGGAGCGAACCTACGCGATCTTCAACACCCACTTCGACCACCAGAAGGAAGCGCGCAGGGAGGAGGGCGCCCGTGTCGTTTTGGAACGCGTCGCCGCCCTGTCGTCAGGGGCTCCCGCCATCCTGATCGGGGATCTCAACGCTGGCCCCGGGTCGACGACGTACGGCATCCTCCGGGGACGGTTCGTCGACGCGTTCGTCGACTCCCCGACGCCGCGTGGTGATCGCGACATCACCTGCCATTGCTTCACCGGTGCGACGAAAAAGTCCTTGCTGCGGCCCGCGCTCCAGTGGATAGACCACATCCTCATGGATAACAACGTCACGTGCAAGGGTGCCTACCGGATCCTCGATGTCGGAGGAAGAGGCGACGGCACGTACCCGAGCGACCACTGGCCCGTCGCGGCCGAGTTGGCATAGCCCGTGCGGGACGGGTGAGAATGGTGCCGAGGGGGAGACTTGTCCGCGAAATGGTCAAGGCCATCTTCGCATTGAACTCCCGGCAACCAGATGTCTGATCTCTCCGGTGGTGCGATGGAAAGCTTCAGTCTGGCGCTCTTTCCCTTTCTCCCCGCCATTAACAGCGGGGAGAAACCCGGGCTAAGCTACCTCGGCTGTATTGCTCGATACCTCGTCCGTCGTGGAGAACGTCGATTCTCCAGCCGAACGCGGTGATATCCTACCGAGAATACAAGGCAGATAAAGGTATCGGTGCATAAAAATGATCACTCCAGCCCGGTTGGAAAGGTCACGGCTACTTCGGGGCATGTCTTTGGTAGAGGGCAGCCCAATCCATGATTTCAATGGGCTTGAGAGAACTTCGACACGCACACCTCCACTTTCCTCCGACATGAGCGCGTGACAAACATCGGCCTTCCAATCCCATAACAATGCCCGTCGTGATCTTCCATCTCGAAGCTACTCGAATCGGCTTACCAAACCTTTAATCGATCAGCGGAACAAATCGTACCGGGTATCGAGCTTTATGGAAGACATCGAGATCACGTGCCCGAACTGCAAGATCCAGCTCCCCGCGGAACTGAAGCGCGTGCTGATTTCGGGCACGGCGGTCACGTGCGAGAACTGTGGCGTGGTTCTCGTCCCCAAGGTGCAAGGCGAGCCCAGCCAGGTTCCTGCCGAGAAGGCTGCCAAGCCTGCTTCGGTACGCGAGGCGATCAAGCAAGCATTCCGGGAGGCGAAGGCTAGCATCGCCGCCGAAACCAGCCGCCCCCAGGTTGCTGCCCCGACACGCCATGCGCCCGGCGCGCGGACCGCCCAACCGGGACGCCCCGCGCCGGCCGTGGCAGCCGCGCAGCCAGCACCTGAATTGCCACGGGAGCCCCCATCCGCCCCGGCATCCCCCGGCACCAGCGAAACCCCTCAGGGACACCGGGAGCACGAGCCACGTGTGAGATCCAAGCCAAGGAAGAAACCGAAGCGCGGCACGGCGAACTACATCGCCAACCTCAAGCAGGAGATCGAGGAGGGCAAGAAGGGCCTCCGTACCTACAACGAGGTTTCGAAGATCCTCTTGGGGATCTGGCTCGCCTTGTTCTACATCGCCTCGATCAGCACGGTGCTCTTCGAGGCGTTCTCGGGCAGGCCCTTCCTCGCCGGCCTCGTCCAGCAGGCCCCGCTGTACATCATCGGCGCCTTCATGTACTGGTACGAGACCCACCGGCTCCACGAGTGGATAAAGCAAGGCGTGTACGAGTTCTACGGCGTCGACATAATCGTCGTCGGCATCCTGGGATGCTCGGTCTATGGAGCCGGCGTGCTCATGCTCGTCAAGGGGGTCGTCGTGATGGGCATCATGCTCATGCAAGACGAGGTCGCTCCGAAGTCGAAACGGGACGTGCTCATCGGTTGGATCAACGGGTTCGACGAGGTGGCTTGGTACATCGCTGCGATAGCAGCGGCAGCCGCGTTCATCCTCACGGCCTCGTCCATAATCGCCGGCATCTTCTCCTTCACCGGCCCCTCGGCGCAGTTCGTCGCGTTCATCATCATGGGCATATGCGGCATCGTGGCGGCCAACAGCGACTTGACCAAGGTCTCCAGGTATTGCCGCGAGTACAGGTTCGAGGGGCTCGGCGGCAAAGCGCTCGTCTACGGCGTGATCGGTTGCGTCTGCTTCGGCGCGGGGGTGCCGATGATCGTC
>JAFGBX010000216.1 GCA_016932935.1 Promethearchaeota archaeon
CACGTACGCCCCGATAGACACCCGGGGCGATTAATGGGGGCTTCCTGGGCGTATGCCCGGATTGTCGTGGCGTTCTTTCATCCTTGCGCTTCAGCGCTCTAGGGCGAATGGACGGTTGGGCGAGCATTCAAGAACCGCGCGTGGTACTAAGCTGGTAACAGACCTGGTAACGTGAAAAAATGAGGCTCAAGGGCGACGCCGGTCGGTTCTCCTCGGAGGCGGGGAGGATCGCGACCCTCTTGCGAGGAGCGAGGCACGCGATCGCCCTCACGGGCGCCGGCATCTCGACGGGCAGCGGCATCCCCGACTTCCGCTCGCCGAAGACGGGCCTCTGGAACCAGAAGGACGCCAAGCGGCTCACGGAGCCGGGCGCGTTCGACCAGGCCATGGAATACTTCTGGAAGTTCGGTTACGAGATCGGCAAGAAGATCCTCAAGGCCAAGCCGAACCCGGGGCACAAGATACTTGCCAAATGGGAGACGGAACTCGGGATCATCAAGGCCATCATCACGCAGAACGTCGACGAGCTGCACCAGCGGGCCGGCTCGAGGAACGTGATCGAGATGCACGGCACCGCGTTCGAGGGGAAGTGCGTGTTCTGCCGGGGGTCATACACCATGAAGCAGATGATGCGGCTGTATAATGAATCTGGGAGAAAATATCCTTCATGTATTGTCTGCAGCGCACCCGTGCGGCCGCAAGTCGTCCTCTTCGGCGAGGAATTGCCACGTGATGCAATGGCGAGGGCCGGGGAGGAGATCAAGGAATGTGACGTGGCGTTGCTGCTCGGCTCCTCGTCAGTCGTATACCCCGCCAACTACTTGCCCGTGCTCGTAAGGGAAAACGGGGGCAAGGTCATCATCGTGAATCAAGAGCCGACCGAACTCGACCAGATCGCCGACGTCGTCGTACACGGGTCGATCTCGCCGGTGCTACAGATGGTCGACGCACTGCTGGCGGGGAAAGCTTAGCGGCTCCCGGCCGGGGCCGCTTCAATAGCTCGCGGTGCCGATCGTCGTGCCTTGCAGTAGATCGGCTGCCTTCTTGAAGGTCTTTCGGAGCAAGAGGAAGAAATAGCCGAGCTTGTAACCCTTCTTGCTGGTGCTCAAGAGCATGAATGGCAGATCCTTGCTGACCGTGATGATCGAATACCCCTTCTGTCCGCGCACCACGACCTCGGTGACCTCGCCGTATTCGAGAGTCAGGGTCACCGTGCTGCCGAGCGACACGAGCGCCGCCGGGCTGGCGGAATACAGGTCGGCGTCGATGCGCGGCCCGATCGAGCTGTCCGCGTGGGCGATGCGCAGGCCGGTCGTGGAGATGATCGCGCAGCCCTCCAGCTCGGTCTTCGATTCGAGCTCTTCGAGCATCTCGGCCAACCGGATCTGGATCTGGGGGTCTACCTCTATTTCTTGCTTCGCTGGCATACAATGATAGTGATGGAACTCAAGGTAAAAAAAGCTTGTTTCCTCGACCGGCAAGGGCGCATCGCCAGCTCGGCCGATGCTGGCAAGCCTGGCGCGTGGCGGCCCTCAGACCATGTCCAGCAACTTGGTCTTCTTTTCCTTGTACTCTTCGTCCGTGATCGCGCCCATGTCGAGCAACTCCTTCAGTTTCCGCAGCTGATCGAGCGGGTCGACCGGGTACCCGCTGCCCACCGCATCGGCGCGGCTGGCACCTGCCCCGGACGGACGGCGTTCAAGGGAGGGATCATCGCCCCCGGGGCGGCCTTTTCCGTGGAACATCCTCTCCATCTCCTGCCCGGCCTTCTCCATCTCCTGCCCGGCCCGCTCGATCTCCTCGCTCGCCCTCTTGAGATCCTGCTCGACGTCGCGCCCGTACGCTTGGACAGCTGTCCGGATGAGCTGCGAGATGCTCGTCGCCATGTTCTTGGCCATGTCCTGCCATTTCACCTTCATCCGCTTCGGCACCGTGAAGTTGATGCGCGTGATGTCGTCCTCGGCCTCATCATCGTCATCATCTTCTTCATCTCGATTCTCGTCGTCAGCCTCGTCTTCGTCCAGATCATCCTCGTCCTCGAATTTCTCGGCTTCCTCCTTCTTTCGATCGTTCTTCTGGCGAGTAAAATCGCCGGGGCTCTCTTCGTCGGGCATGTTCTCGCTCTTCAACGGGGGGTGTTGTGCTTTTGATATCCTCTCGTTGCCACCATATTTGAATGTTGTGTATATTTTACTTACGGACGATGGTGAACACCCACTTGATATGGATCGGGTGTGTAAAGGTTTAAATGGAACCAGCCGATAGTGCACTCGGAACATACAATCAATACACACTTGGTGTGTTACGATGGAGCATCAGCCGATCAACCCAATAGTATACGCCCAATCGATCGCCCAGAACGGGCAGCAGCCAGAGCACGGGCAAGAGGAGAAGCAAGCAGCGCTGCTCGATTCACCACCTCGAGAGAAGCGGAGCAAGTGGCAGAGGTTCGTCGAGATCCTCAACGGCATCTGCGCCGTGACCATGCAGTTGTTCCACCCGCAAAACGAGCTCGACCGGTTCTTGCGACCCGCGGGAGCGATCACGGAGGCCAGGTGGCGATCGCACGCGGAGCCCTAGACTCCATAAGGGGAGACTCGTGCTATACCTCCTTTCAATTTCGCCTTTTGAGGAGGCGGCTACCGCTTCCAACGCGGGCTTGCCCGACGTTGGGCTCCACGAGCTCGTATCCGATATGCCAGTCGCGGACAAGTGTCCGCTGCGACGATCGTGGAGGAAAGGAGGAAAGAGGCGCTTATTGGTCGTCCCCGTCTGAAGAGGCGGTGACCGTGACCGAGCCGCCGGCCGCGGAGATCTTCTCGATCGCCTTGGCGCTGGCCATCTCCACGGTGATGCTGTACTTGCCGTTGACGCGCCCCGTGCTCAGCAGCTTGTTGTACCCGAGCGCCCCGAGGTCGATCTCGTGCTGGCTGCCCTTCATCGTCGCGGCGCCGGCCTTCTCGAAGTCGGCCAGCCTCGTCTCGATGGTCTTGATGTCGATAGCGTTGACCTTCTTGACGACCTGCAAGGGGCGGTGGAAGCCGTGCCTGCCAAACCAGGTGCCGTATCGCACGACCCAGGTCCACATGTGCTTCAGGCCACCCGTCCAGCCGTGGCCGGCGTTGCTGCCGGAGCCCCGGTGCTGCGCCTGGCGGCCCCAGCCGTTCGTGCGGGAGCCCCGGTACTTGCCCCTGTTCTTCTTGTATTTGATGCCTGCCATCTAGATCATCCTCACGAGAAGCTTGTTGATGTTGGTGCCGTGGTAACCCAGCACCCCGCCCTGGTGGTAGGAGATCTTGATGCCCTTGCCGAAGCCGCCGCGGGCTGGGTGGAGCCGAAAGACGGGAACCACTTGCTTATCGAGATTCTGGTACCTCACCTCGCCCTTCAAGAGCGCGTCGGCGAGGGCGTCGTATGAGTCGTACCCCGTCAGGTTCTTCACGCTCGTCTCGTCGAACGGACGGCGCCCCGTGAGCCGCGCTTTCTTCTTCAGCAGGGCAACCAGCGTCTCCTTGTCGATGATGCCGTAGGCGACGGTGTCCTTGCACTTGAAAAGGATGCCGTTCGCCGCCGGGGAAGCCCGGACCAGCGCTGCGTGGTGCTTGTGGTGCAGCCGCATGAGCCCCATCGCCTTCCTGACGCCGGCGGTCTTCTTGACGTCACCGCGGATACGGATCGCCACGAGCAGCACGTCGTTGAGCGCCTTCGCGCGGTCGGTTCCCGCGGGCTCTTGCGCAGCCGCCACTGCTTGCTCTGGTTTCTTGGCCATGATCGTGTCGCCTCGTCGGTTCACTTCGGGATGTCGGGTGATGATACTTTCATCGTTTTCTTCAAGGCTTCGAAGGTCGCCTTTGTCATGTTCGAGGTCGATCGCGTCTTGCCCGACGTCCTCGACCACACGTCCTTGATGCCTGCCAGCGAGAGCACGGTCTTGGCCGTGTCTGCGGCCGCGAGCCCGATGCCCTTCGGCGCGGGGATCAGCTCGATCTCGACCGAGCCCGCCTTGCCGAGCACGCGGAAGGGGATCGTGTGGGGATCGCCGCAGCCGCACTCCCAGCTGCCGCAGCCACGTTTTACCGGGATGAGGCCAAGCTTGGCAAGGTTTATCGCCTTGTGAATCGCAGGCCCAATCTCTTTCGCCTTGGCCTCGCCGAGGCCGATGTAGCCGTCCGAGCCGACCACGACGGTCACCTTGAAGTTGCTGAGCTCCCCGGCGTCGGTCTGCTTCTGGACTAACTTGACGTCACAGACCTCTTCCTTGATGCCCGGAACCAGCTTGTCGACGATCTCTACCTCCTTTATGGGCATGATGTTAGAAAAGACCTCGTCGATGCTCGTGATCCTGCCCTCGTTAACCATTTTCCCGAGCTTGGTTCGTGGCTCCCAGTGCGGCACCTTGGCCTTCATGGGCTCCCGGTCGCGGCCCTTGCGGCCCTTCCGGCCACCGCCGCCACGGCGATCGCCGCCGCGGCCGCCACCGGGGCGCTCGGGCCTCCTGGATTGTTCTGCCATATGAACGTCATTCTCCAATTTACGAGTACTTCTTGTCGATTTGCTTCTTGGTCTCGGCCACGGCGGCTGAAATCTTGGTCGAATCCTTGACCTTGCTGAATTGGAACTGCGAGGCGGATCCAACATCGCCATCCTCGCCGCCTTTCTTCGTCGATTCCTTCACTTGCTTCGCGTATGACTCGATGTGCTTGCCCGTGAGGCGATCCTCGTCTGGGAAGACTTCCTCGTCGGCGGGAACCTCCATACCTGCATCGATGACACCCTTGAGCACTGCCCACGTCCGGTTGATGTGGGTTCGCAGGCCGATGTCTGCGATGCCGTTCGTGATGCCGGCCTTCAACGCCTTCTTGCCGAGCAGGTATCCCGTGAGGTACGCGCTGGGGAGGTTGCCCGTGCCGAACTCCCACTTGAATTCCTTCTGGAGCATCTTGGATGAGGCAGCTGCGCGGATCCTGTCGCCTTTAAGCTTGGCGTCGGTCACTTGTGCGACCACGTTCTTGCCCGAAGGCCGGATCACGACCCGGCTGCGGCCGGAGATGAGCAGGCTCTTGCGCGCGTAGTAATTGGTCTTTCCCTCGCGCCGGCGCCGGAAGGGCACCCGGTAGTTGGGTCCATTTGCCATGTGCGTTCACTTCACTCCGATTTACTTTTTGGCTTTGCGCGCCTTCTCCTTCTTCAAAACGCCCTTGTCTTGCATGTACCGCTTGAGCTGGCCAGTACTCTTGAAGTTCCCACCCTTCGCGAGGGCGTAATACTTCTGGTACGTCGCCGTGTCGATCACCTCCTTGTCCCGCAAGCTCTTGAGGAAGGACCGGATCGTGCGGACGTGGGAGATCCAGCTCGCTTTGGGGTCGTTGCGCGACGTCTTGACACCCTTGCGGGTGCCGGGGCCTGAGCGACGTCCCTTCTTCTTCTGATCGTGGATCGCCTTGGCCCGGGATCGGCTCACGCCCGTCGAGTACCGCTTCTTGATGACGCCACTGTTAATGAGCCCGTTGATGTCGCGCATGGTGATGGCGGTCGAGATCTCGCTCGACATGAACGGATCCATGTACACGCGGTTCTCCCCACACTTCAGAGCCCGCGCGGCGAGCCGGCGTTGCGCGTTGAGGTTCATTTCTTGCGTGCCACCCCCTTGCCATCGTCCTTGTCGTCGTCAACATCCACGTCCTTGAGGTCGTCAGCAGTGACAGAGGGCCCCTCGACCTTGCCGACGGTCGCGTCGACGTCCTCTGGCGCGATGATGGTTGCCTCCTCTGCGACGGCCGCCACTTTGATGCCGGGGTTCAGCAGTTTGAAGCCGCGGCTCAGGATCGCGTCCTTGAGCGTGATGCGCTTGCGGCGGCCGACCGTGGCGCCGATCATTATCGCGTGGCTCTTCGGCCGCAGCGCCTCGAGCTCGCCCTCGCTGTGCACCACGACGCACTCGTAGCCGCTGGGATGGAGGCCCCGGACGTCGCTCGGCGACCGGTAACCGACCGCGGGCATGCGGGGGAGCCCAGGCTTCGTGCCGCGTGCGAACACCCACCGCATCTTGTTGTCCTTGCCATTGGGCTTTCTCCATGACGTTTGCAGCCGCACGTACCGCCAGCTCTCGCCTCGGATGAACCGCTTCCGCGAGTGGCCGGCGAGTATCTTGGCCTTGATCTTCTCACGTTTCGTCACGAATGATCATCTCCGTCGTTCATTCAGGTCTTGACGTGCCAGAGGAGCTGGTCCCCGGCGAACTTCTCGTAGACGAATATGCCGTCTTGGAATACGCGCCGATCCTTGAACCTCACCTTGGCGGCTTGTTGGATTCGGCCTGCGTTCAAGGAGACCTCCTCCTTGTCGATTCCCTCGATGACCACGCTCTCCTTCGTGGCCGTGATCTTCACATTGCCCAATATGGGCACCAGCCGCACGCCGCGCTCGCCGGTGTAGTTGGAGATCTCCAGGACGTCGTTGTTGATCTTGACCGTGAGGGGAAAGTGGCTGTAGGCAATTATCATCTTGTACGTGAATCCGACCGTCACGCCGAGGATCATGTTCTTGATGTGGCCCTCCAGCGTGCCGAGCATGGCCAGGTCGGCCTTGCGGGGAAACCTGGCCTCGATCAAGATCTTCCCCTTCGCGGGCGAGCTCAGCTCGACGTTCTTGGCGTGGGAGAAGTCGCGGGCTATGGTGCCCTTCGGGCCCTTGACCTCCACCCGCTTGCCGTCAAGCTTGAAGGAGACCTTGTCGGGAACCGTCATTTCCCGCTTCGAATATGCATACTTCATCGTTCTTCACTCGGTTCGGTTGATCGTGATTGATGATACTGATTTCTCTCGTTTAATACACGTAGGCGAGGAGCCGGCCGCCGATTCCCTTCGTTTTGGCGTCGTCGTTCGTCATTATGCCCAGGTTGGTACTCATGATCAAGAAGCCGAAGCCTTTGCTGGGGAGGTACTTCGTCTCCCATTGCTCGATCTCGGTCTTGCGCACGGCGTACCGGGGCTTGATGGACTGCGCCTTGTTGATGTGGCCGAGTAGCTCGACTTTAAAGACACCAGAGGCACCATCGTCAACTAATTCGACGATACCAATGTACCCGCGCTGCATTAGCACGTTGAGCACCTTGCCGACCAGCTTGGAAGCGGGATGGAGGTACACGTAGCTCTTCGAGCGGGCCTTCTCGGCGTTGTTGATGATCGAGAGCGCGTTGGATAATGGGTCGAGTAGCATGTCTTCTTTCACCGTTCACGTGTACTTCTTGAAGTGGAGGTCTGTCCCGACGTCCCGGAAGCACCGCCTGCAGATGTCGAGCCCGTAAGCCCTGATCACGCCGCGGTTCGTGCCACACCGCCTGCATCTCACGCCGTTGAGTATCGATGTCTTCTTTACCATGTGTTCGCTTCACCAGTGGTTTAATACATGCTGACCTCGATCACGTCGACAACTTCGGCCTTGAAGTTCTCCTCCATGAAGAGGATGGCCTCCGTCTTGGAAACGTACTGCTTCTTGGCGATGCGGGACGGCCGAACCTTCCTGACGCGGACGCGCTGGCCCGGGCGCACGATCTTGCAGGTTATTTCGAACCCGAAGATTCCTGTATTGGGGTCGTACTTCATCCCAGGCATGTTGATGTGTTCCTTGACGCCCCACGAGACGTTGCCCGCGTTGTCGAATGACCGCTTCAAGATCTTGAAATCATGTTCGACCATCGCACGCTTGATGAGATCCATCGCTTTTTGACCGCGCAAAGTAACCACCGCGGCGATCTTCTCGCCCTTCCGGATGTTGAACTCCTTGATCGACTTCTTGGCACCGACGAGGTTGGGCTTCTGGCCGCACATCTCCTCCAGGACGCTCGCCGCCTTCTGCAGGGTCTCGCCGGCTTGCCCGACAGAGAGGTTCACGACCACCTTGTCGAGCCTCGGCCGGAGGTTGGGGTTCTTATCCCACATTGCCCGGATCTCTTGCTTCTTGATCTGCGCGATTTGCGACATTGTTCTCTATCCTCCGGTGGCCTCAGCCCAGCGAGACAAGGGGCTTCTCGTCGCCGAGCACGAACAAATACTCGAGCCGCGTCTCGAAGGTCGTCCCCTCGTCGTCGAGGGTCGCGATATCGTTCTTCATGATCCGGGTGATCTTCGAGATCCTGCCCATCCGTCCGTCGTTGATGCCGTCCACGACGATCGCCAGCTTCCCCTCCTCGAGCCGCACCGAGTCCACGACCGCCCCCGATTCGAGGTCGATCTTCACCGTGCCGCCGACCGTGTACCCAACGGCTTCCTTGGGATTGTTCGGGTCCTTCACCTTAACCAGGGCGCTGCGGCCGTCGTGCAGGTTCAGCTGGACGCTGCCACCTGGCTGCGTCGTCTTTCCGATGATCTTGCAGAGCTTGAAGCGGGCGTCCTTGTCGTCGATCTCGACCAGCTTGTAATAGTATAGTTTGTCCGTGTTCACGCGGAACGTCTTCTTGAGTGCCGGGATCTTGATCACGTCCATCAAGCCGACGGGAAAGTGCATGTTCTTTCGCTGCTTCCCGTCGACGATCACCGAGCCCGAGACGACGACCCTCTTCGCCTCTGCCGCCGTGGTGGCGACCTTGAGCAGGTCGCGCAGCACGTAGAGAAGAGTGAAGGACTTTTTAGCCTTGTGCGGCCCGGGTATGGCCTTCGCTGTGAAGGCGAATTCCTTCTTGTTGATGTGCAAGTACGCGGGCGTGGCAAGCCGCCGCACCACCATGCTCTGTCCTTTTCTCGCCATGTGTGTTCACTTCCCCCGCTTCTTGCCCGCGGCCTTCGACTCCTCGGCGAGCCTTCGATCGGTCTCGGCCTCCCGCGCGGCAATCTTGCGGCGTTCGATGATCTGCTGGCGGCGCTTGTCCACGTCGACCAGCTTCGTGATGATGACCTTCGACGGGTGTATGGGGTAGTAATGGAGGGATCCGTCCGCCTTTTCCTTCGTGATCTCCTCGACCGTGATCTTGTAGGCCTTCCTGTCGATGCCGAGCACCTTTCCCTCGAGCTCCTTGAACTGGCCCGCGGTCACGCGCACGTGGTCGTTCACGCGTATGGGAAGGCGCTTGACGTCGTACTGCTCTGATAGCGACTTCTCGAGCTTCGCGTTGAACTGGGAGCCCCGCCGGTGGAGTGGCATGTCCCGCAACCAGTTCCGCTGTTTTCTCGGCTTTCTTGATGTCGTTGTCATTGTGATCGTTCCTCCTTCGCGTGCATCAGACGATCAGCGAGGCGATCGTCGCGACCCGCGGCCACAAGATCGCAGCCTCGCGGGCCACGGGGCCTGAGATCTCCGTCCCCTTCGTCTCACCGGCCTCGTTCACGATGACCATAGCGTTGTCCTCGAACTCGATGTGCTGCCCATTCGCCCTCCTGAAGTGCTGGCGCTGGCGCACGATCACCGCGCGGAGTATCTTTCGACGCGTGTCGGGCGTGCCCTTCTGCACGGCGACGACGACCATGGAGCCGATCGTCGCCAGGGGCACTTGCTGGTAGTGGGCCTTGTACCGCGGGACCGCGATGATCCGGGCGGTCTTGGCCCCCGAGTTGTCGGCCACCTTGACGACGGAGCCGATCTCGAGCCCGCGGGTGATCTTCGGGAGGAAAATGATACCCTTCTTGCCCAGTTTACGCTTGCCCATGAATCATCACGCTTGTGCTTCCTTGTCGTCGTCCTTGACTGCCGCCACGGCCAGCCCCTTGCCGGCCGACTTGTTTTCGATGACCACCGACGCCACGGTCTTGGATATCTTCCGCGTCTCCATGAAGACGACCGCGTCGCCGACCGACACGTCGATGCACGGCGGGCAATGGACGCTCTGCTTCGAATTGCGGCGCTCGTACCGCTTGAACTTCTTTACCTTGAAGAGGAAGTCCCGGCGAACCGTGACCGTCTTCTGACGCTTCGTGCTCGTCACGACCCCCTCGTAGAGCCGGCCCCGGCACGTGATCGCCCCGTGGAACGGGCAGTGCACGTCGTCGCAGGCCTTGGCGGGTGGGTTGGATACCTTGACACCGATGTTCCGTGCTTCCATGATCGTTCACGTCGAACCTTACGTTGAATACTGTTTTTTTCCGATGTTCTTGAGCCGGTCCCACGGGCGGCCGACTATCAAGTCGCCGGGAACCAGCACGTCCTTGCCCGAGGGCAGGGTGATGTTGAACGTGTTGTGCTTCTTGAGCACGCGGGCGATGCGGCCGTCGGGGCGCTGCACGACCACCGTGTTGGCGGTCTCGTCAACGATCGTCCCTTCCAGCCCCGCGAGGGACACGCAAGCGGGCCTGTGCATGGAGACGTGCAGGCCTACCAGCTCGTGGAACAGGACGTTGTTGGGGGTGATGGGCATCTGCGCTCATCTCGCCACGTCATCGCGTGCCGTTTGCATTTATGCTTGCTTCTTGTTATCGATGTTGATGAATGTATTGAGCCGGGCGATGGTCTTCTTGATCGAGCGGATCTTGCCCGGCGACTCGGACGTGTTGCCTGCAGCGAGCAAGGCGCGCTGGTACGCGAGCTCCGTCTTGTACTCGACGAGCTTCTTCTCCTTCTCGTCAAGGTTCATCTCCTTGATGCGCTTCTTGTTCATCTTCGCCATTTCCGCTCACTACTCCTCGTCCTTCTCGACCTTGTCCTCGTCCGCGCCGGCACCGCCCTCATCTGCCTGGTTCTCGGCCTCGGCGGCGCCGTCCTCCTCGAGTTCCTCCTCGAGCGCCTCGGCATTAGCGTCGTCGGTCTCGAGCACGTCGTCCACGCCAGGGAGCTTGCCCTTGATCCTGCCCGAGGCCTCCTCCGCCGGCGCCTCCACCTCGACGACCTCGGCGGATGGCTCCGCGCCCTTCTTCAATGGGACGGGAACCTCGGGTTCCTCCTTGGGCGTGATGCGATCCATAAATTCGGGGCTCAGCTTATCCGAGCCCAGATAAAGGACGTCCTTGGGGTTGTCGTAGCCCTTCGGGAGGATGTTGATGCGGATGCCCAGGATGCCAGACTTGAGCTTCGCGTGCGCCACGCCGTGGCTCACGTGCTTGACTGGGTCGCCGCAGCGCTTGATGGCCCCCTGGCGCATCTTCTGGTACCGGGCGCGCTGGGACGTGATCTTGCCCGTGATGATGATCTCGGCGCCCTCGGCGCCCGCCCGCATGATGCGGCGCAGCAGGCCATAGCCCGCGCGGCGGTAATGTTGCCCCTTCTCCAGGGCGCTGGCGAGGCGCTCGGCCATGATATAGCCGTCAAGCTCGGGGTTCCTGACCTCGTCCACGTCGATCTGCGGGTTCTCGATCTTGAAGTCGCGCGCGAGGACCTCCGTGAGGCCCTTCACGTTGGCACCTTTCTTTCCAATGACCAGCCCGGGCCGCGCGGCCTTAATCGTGACGCGGGTACCGAGCGGGGTCTTCTGGATGTCGAGGCCGGCAAAACCGACGCCATCGAGGTTTTTCCTGAAGTATTCCTGCAATTCCATCTGTTCCCGGGCCTTGATAGCGAAGAGGCGTTTGACGTTTACCATAGTCCTTCAGCATCGATGGTTTTCATGCGAGTTTTGCCCGTTTCCGAGCGTCGTGATGGTGATCGTGAATGACATCCGCATTTTAAGCGATCTATTGGTTCCATTTGCCGGTGGCATTCCCGATCGCACGCACTAGCAACACGCGTGAATTTCCTCGCTTGCCGATGCAGGATCAAAACGATCGAAAAAGTCACCGAGGACGCCCCGCAATTACCACCAGCAGGCACTGCCAATGGATCGGGGGGCTTCTCCATTTGGAACGGAGATCGCCTTACGGTTAAGCAATTCAAGCATCCGTCTTTATTAAGTGCGACATAAATCGTTACGATGGTTTTGCTAGGATCCAACTATCCAGAGAATAAGTTCTCAGACAGTAAAACCCGCGGATATAATTCGTGCAAATCGACGGGACGATTCATAACGTTAAAAGCCCCTGGAACCTTGAACATTTGCTTATTCATCCAAGGCTGCCCGCCAACGCGGGTAATCATTCGGTGACATGAGTTCGAGACTGGAGACGGGCGTATTGATCAGGGAAAGTATGTCGATGATGGAATCACACGTTGTTCGGTCTATCCTTGATTCTTTCAACGACGATCTTGTTTCCCTCGTCGTGTATCCTCACTTTGTCGCCTTCCTTGATTTTCAAGCGATCCTTGATCTCCCGTGGGATGGTGATCTGGAGTACTTGTGGAAACTCGGATTCCAGTTATCGAAACAAGAATGAATGGAAGGAAAACTTTGGATGACGATTTGGAGGGAGGGCGCGTGAACCACCTCTTCGGTTCAACCCACTATTCGTCATACCACTGCTCGAGCATATCCGCGAGTTTCGCCGCGTTTGCGTCGTCGATGACAATGAAATCGCCGTCGATCTTGATCTCGATGAGATTCGACCACTCGAGGATTCTCTTGATCGCGATGGAACGCGGCACGCGCATGATCGACGCGATGTCGGTGATGTTGACACGCCGGGCGATCGTGAAGAGTTGCTTCAATTGCTGCTTGATTTCCTCGGTGAATTCCCGGGGTAGCGGGATCACAGCTCTTGCGTCGTCGCCGCTCGTTTCGACGACGACGATGGTTCCCGCACGGACGATGACGTGCCCACTGGGGGCGGCGTCCTTCACGACGAAGTCGATTTCCCGAGATATGCCGATCGGAACGCGGAGAACGTCGCCGACGGTGACGGGCAGATTCAATAGCTTTCGCCTGATGAATGACTCGAAGCGCTCGTCCGTCCGGAGCTTGGTATTAAAGGGAACGAGGGTTATACACTCAGCCTTGGCTACCATCGCCCTCGAAACGCGCACTTCTTTGCCGTATTCGGCACCAGCATTAACCCGGATCGTGTTATCGATCCTCGCGAGCATCGAATCCGCATCATGGGGGTAAGCAGGCCAGGTGATGGCACACGTGCTTTTTTCGGCTCTGATTTCAGCGGCGTCGCCTGTTTTTATGCCAAGTTCATCCATCACCTTGGACGGAATGCGGATGATGCTCCTGCCCTCGTCGCGGCTGCGCGCTTCGGTCGCCACCAACATCACGAATCCCGTATGAAGATGTTCCTCAGCCATCAGCCCACGCTCGCACGTTCCATCCTATAGAACAGAGGAATTACAAGGGATTTATAATTTCCAATAAGGTCAGAAGGTTGAACGACGAGAGGAAGGGATTGAACGAGAAAAATGAAGGCTGAAGGTCACTCCTCGACGATGGCGACCTCGATGTGCGTCCGCTTGCGGAAGTAGGGCGACGAGCGGCCGTGCGCGCGGGGGATGTACTTCTTGATGACCCTGCCCTGGTTCACCGCGCAGTGGATGATGCGGCATTTCTCGACGTCGAGGCCCTTGTACTCCGCGTTGTTCTCGACGTCCTTGAGGAGCTCGAGCACCTTCGCCGCCGACTTGATGGGCCAGCGGCCGGGGCCAGCGTGCCCGACCCGGTGGGGCACCTTCTTGTTGAAGCGCTTGAAGGGGACGGCCTCTGTGTAGTTGAGCACGCGCTCGCAGAAGTTCTTGGCCTTTTCGAGGGGCATGCCCTTGATGTGGTGGCACACCTCGCGGGTCTTCTTGAACGAGACGGGCGCGTCGCGCTTGGCGGCGATGGCGCTCTTGTCCTTATCGAGGCCTGTTATGCTGTAACCGAAGTGGGGCATGATAAACCGCCATTCTCCTTGTGATACGGTTATCTTACTTCAGCGGGACGAACTGGCTGCTCTTCGTTGCGCCGATGCCCGGCGCGCCGTGGCGGACAGCCTTGTTCGTGGGCGCGAACTCCCCTGTCAGCCTTCCTATCATCTCGGGGACGATCAGTAGCTCTAGGAAGGTCATGCCGTTGTAGACGGCGATGGTGAGGCCGACGAACTCGGGGAGCACGACCATGTCGCGGACGTGCGTGCGCACGATGATGGTCTTCCCCTTCTTGAGGGCCCGCTTCGCAGCCCGCAGCTTCTCAAGCAGTTTCTTCTGGCGCTTTGGGATGCCGCGGAGCAACGAGCGCCGCTTCCGTGCATCGAGCAACTTGATGAAGGAATCCATGCTGAGCCGTCGGAGCTCGTCCATCGTGAACCCGCGGAACAAGAACACCCGCTTCTTCAGCTCGTCTTCCGGCTGCTGCCTCGGCGCTTCGGGGGGGATCTCTGCCATGTCGCACTGCCCGCGTCTGGTGCGTGTGGGATGTGGTCGAGAAGCAAGTGCTTAATAAAAGGCTTGCCTGGAAAACGAGGAGGCATTTTACAGAAGGGGGCAAGGCAGAGTCCTCCCCTAATGGCGCATGTTCACGCCTTGACGAGCGTTCCCACCTGCTCCCCCGCCAGCGCCGCCGCGAGCACCTTTGCCTCGCCCTTGACGAGGCGTACGGGGATCTTGCTGCGGGAGATGATGCCCAGCGACACGTTGTCCAGGATCCGGTACTCGCCGGCCTGCTGGTTCGCGAAGTCCCCGAGGCCGAGGATCCTGGCGGCCTCCGCTATCGTGACCTCGTCTAACCTCTTGGCGTCCTTGTGCTTGTCCGGATCCTTCGTGTAGATCCCGTCGACGTCGGTACCGATCACGAGCGCCCGCTCCAGCGCCTCGGCCGCCTCGCAGGCCACGCTCGTCGTGGACTGTCCGACCTCCAGGCCGCCCATAAACACGACCTTCCCGGGCGCCGCGGACTTGACGCGCAGCAGCTCCCCGATGGACCCTGGCACTCCCTGGTAGGCCACCTCCGCGCCCACGAGGGCGGCGATGGCCTGCGCGTTGAGCCGCGAGGCGGCGATGCCGAGCACGTCTTGCACGGCCTCGTTCGGGCGCACCGCCTTGACCGCGCCGATGTACAACCTGGCGACCCTCCCGCCGCCGACCACGACGGCGTCGATGCGCTTCTCGTTCGCCTTGATGAACTCCACGAACTCCTGGATCCTCGACGTGTTCACGTTCAGCTTGTCGTCGAACAGCAAGGATCCCCCGATCTTCACGACATACTTGTCCCGTGCCATGGTCCATCGTGCCCCGACGCGCGGTCAACCATTGGTTTCCAGCCTAAAGAACCCATGCCCCCCGCCCCGCGGTTGCCCGGCCGGGGCATCACTCGCCGCCACCGCGGCCGCCATCATTCCCAGGATCCTCGTCGCCGTCGAAATCGCCGTCCTCGCCCTCGTCGTCGTCCTCGTCATCTAGACCCGTGTCCTCGTCACCGTCGTCATCCTCGTCATCATCCTCGTCTTCGTAGTCGACGTCGTCGTCATCGTCATCGTCTTCGCCAGCGCCGGGGGGTTCGAGGTCGCCGACCACGTCCCGGGCGACGAACCGCGCCCCCGTCTCGCGGAGCATGCCGCGGAGGCCATCCAGCGCGTCGGGATCGTCGGGATCGATGTTGAGGGCGCTCTGGAAGCAGAAGTTGGCCTCTACCTCGTACCCGTGCTTGAAGAGGTACCTGCCGGTCTCCACCCACGGGACAGCATCGAAGACCGTCTGCATGAACGCGTTCTTGAAGCAGCGCTCCGCGCTCTCCTCGTCGCCCTGCCGTGCCAACGCGAAGCCCATTCCGATATACGCCTCCGGGTTCTCCCGCCGCACCTTGAGCGCCGACCCGAACGCGACGATGGCAGCGTTCGCCTCGCCGACCTGCAGATGAACGAGCCCCAGGCGCACCCAGGCGTCCACGTGTCCCGGGTCGATACGGGTGGCGGCCTCAAGCGCCGCGATCGCACCCGCCGGGTCACCGCTGGCATCTAGATCGATGCCCTCCTTGTAACGCGCTTCAGCGCTACCCGAGAGCGGCACTCGTCCGTCCGGTTCCCCCATGGCGTTTCCTCCATATGTGGCGTCCCACCGGGATCAGCGGCCGGGGCCGGGGAGCTCGAGGAAGACGCCTTTCTCTGCGACGCGGGATAGGAACGCGATGATTTCCTTGACCGTGCTCGAGAGCACCCTCGCGTTGTCGTAGCGTGCCACGATCGCCTCGAGCTCCTCCTTCTTCCGCCCCTTCTTGAACGCCTCGGCGATCTCGACCATGCGCGGCACCGCGCGCAGCAGGTTGTCGCAGACCGTGACGTGCGCCCACTGCGACGTGCGGGACATGGGGTTGAGGTCGATGGCGATGATCGTCTTCCCGGCCCGCCTCAGCGCCTCGGTTCGGTCGCCGTCCTCGAGCGGCACGAGCACGACGTCCGCCTTTTCGATGCCCCGCGGGTCGATGATGCGCCTGTTGCTCTCCAGGCCAGTCAGCGTGGCGGGGGGCACGTCGCCGAGACCGAGCAGCCCGGTGGCACCCGCGTCCTCGAGCACGCGGGCGATGGCCGCCTCGCGACCGGGCTCCCGGTAGAACAGGTTGACCTCCAGCCTGGCACCGGTCGCCTCGCCCAGCTCCACGATCCCCCGCGCCACGAGCGCCGCCGCGTTACCGTTGATCGAGATGACCGGGTGCTTGGCGAGCAGCATCATCGCCACCGCCGCTTCCATCGCCTCGATGGCGGACGGCAGCGTCTTCTCGCCCATGAGGTAGTCGAACGCCTCTCCGCGGCCGTGCGCGAACAAGCCTGCCCTGGTCACGACCTTCCGCTCCATGCCCTCGATGATCCTCTGCCGCACGCGCAGCGATTCCGCACGCGGGTGGCTAGATGGGATGTGATCGCTCATGAGTGGTAGGAAGGTGGAGTTAAATTTCTAACTTGCCTACTTCCAACCAGCCATGATCCCCGACCGCGTCATCGCGACCATCAATGAGATCGCCGCGTGCCCCTCGTCCCTCTCCATGCTGGACTTGATCTCTACAAAGCTGCAAGCTATCGAGTCCAAGCACCAGGGCGTGAAGGTTTCGCGCGCCGGGGGTGGCAACATATGCGTGCTCGAGTGCGAGCCGCGTTCCCCCCGCGCCGGGCCGGGATCGCTCGTGGTCCTCGTGAAGATCCCCCACGCCGACCTGGACGAACTCGACGCCGGCGCTGCGAGCCACGCTGGCCCCTTGCAGCGGTCGCTACGGATCCACGGCGACCGCGTGGGCGGGAAGGGCATCGCGAAGGCGCTCGTGATCGCGACGGTTCTCGACTGGCTCGAAGGCCTCCCGTCCCCGCACCTGATCGGTTCTGCCCGCGTGGTGTTCTACGACTGGAGCGACGCGAGCATCGGCGCGATCGACAGGTTCGCCGCGGTGCTGCCCGTCGATCACGCGTTCCTCTGGTTCATGGAGCCAACGGGCTCCATGGCGTGCCCGGCCGAGAAGGGATCCGGCAAGATCTCGGTCACCTTCGGGCCCCCTGGGCCAGGCGTGGAAGGGGACTTGCCCGAAAAGCTCGCGAGTAGCATCAACGATCGGTTCAAGCCTTCGCACCCGGTCTATCCTCTCGATCCGGACAACCGGCTCTCCTACCGGTTCCTCCCGGGCGCGCAGACCGCGGTCGCCACCGCCACGGGGGCCGGCCCGATGCGCGCCGTCCACGTGGCGTTCTCGCACCACCCGCTCGCCGCCGCGTTCAAACAGGAACTGGTGGAGCACGTCAACTCCCAGGGCAAGCGGCTCGGCGCGGGGGCTGGCTTGCGCGTCGTGACGGAACACCACCTCCCCGGCGCCATGTTCGATGCGGGAACGCCGGGAATGGAGCGCTTCGTCGCGATCCACCGCCGTCTCTTCCAGAAGGAGCCTTACGTCGACTGGCACGTCCACCCGAGCATGGCGTCGGCCGTCTATAAGCAACACCCGGCAGCGGCGGCCGCGATCCTCGGCCCGGGGGATCCGTACCTCGTCGACGACGGCCATGCCGTCGTCTCGGCGCGGGAGGCGTCGGACTTCCGCGACTTGTTGGAGGCGGTGGGCGAGGAATACCTCTTCAGGACGTGATGTGCCATGAACAGGCAGACCATCGACGCGCCCGTGCGGGGCGGAACCTTCTCGATCGCGCCAGGCAAACCAGGATCCGGCATCGTCATAAACGGCATCCCGGTACGGCTTGCGAACATCATCCATGGCGATCACCGGGTGGACATACGCCAGGGCCGCAACGTGGCCCTCATCGTCGAGCATCCAGTGGCCGTTGCAACCTTGTTCGGGATCCATGACGCCGCGATCACGGGGAACAGGCAAACATGGGACTTCTATCGGGCGGCCGATCGCGAAGCGCACGCGAGGGGCCTCAAACCCGACGCCGTCCTCGGCCTCGCCGACGGCTCCATAGGAGGGGACATGGCCGGGCCGCTGGGGCGTGCGGCCACCGTCGACGGTGGCTTGCCCCTCGACCTTCACACGGTAGCCGAGCGCGTGGAAATTGAGAAAGATGATGGGAATTGGGTCAGCATCCAACCACCAGCACCTGGTGCCCGGGTCTTGAACGTCGCCGTGTCGATGTTCAACCTCGGCCCGCTGCAGGCCACGCTCGACCCGGTGAAAGGTCTACTTGATATTACGGGTTCTGGTGACATCCGGTTCGAGATCCTTCGGGCGCGGTCGGCCGCGGTGATCGGGCTGAAGGAGGAGGCCTTGTTGCACGCCCTGGGTGACGTCGTCGCCGACATCGCGGGCACGGGAGGGATCCGCGCGGGGAGCGTGGAGGCCCGGCTCACGATGGGGTACCACAAGGCAACCATAGGCCTCGTCCAGAAGCTGGTCGTTAGCAGCATGGTCGTACCCTTGGACTAGCGTTCGCCAGGCGCTGCAAGAGGTATCTAAAAAAGAATGGGGGGAACAAGAGCACCTATTCCTTGTGAGCCCGCCCCTTCGCCTTTTCCTTCGGGATGTAGTTCTTGTAGAAGAACCACGTGAAGTGGGTCGCGGCGACGCCGAGGGCGATGATGGCCAACACGAGCGCCGCACTACACAGCC
>JAFGBX010000217.1 GCA_016932935.1 Promethearchaeota archaeon
CCCGCGCCGGAGCCCCCCGGGCCAGACCGCCGCCACCAACGCCACCACCACCACGACCCAACCCCAACATCAATCCCAACCCGCCCGTGCCACGAGAACGCCCAGGCAGAAGGCCGGAAAGGTCTTCGTCTCGGCCGTCCTCGTGCTCGCGCTGGTCGGTGCCGTCTTTGCCGTCGTCACCGTCTTGACCTGGGGCTCGTACAAGGGGAATGCCAGTTACTCCTACAACCCCGCCGTTCCATCGACGTCGGACGCTTGGACATTCGGCGTGGACAACGCGGACTTGAACATCGTGTACACGACGAGCCCGTCAGCGCCGGAGGTGAACATCGACGTCCAGTACGACTTCGCGGGCGGGTTCCTCGCCGGGAAGACCCCCGACGACCTGTACTCGGTGACCTGGGACAACTCGTCCGGGAGCAAGGTGTTCTCTTTGGCCACGAAGAACTGGTGGAGCTTCCCCATGTTCCAGAACAACCTCGTAACTGTCACGTTGAAGTCAGGGATCAACTTCACCATAACGGCTTCGACGAGCACCGGTTCCGGTGAGATCGCAGTCCCCAGCAATGAGAACCTCACGTCGCTCTCGCTTTCGGCCTCGACGGGGGATGTCAAGGCGTCCCTCGGGGAGAACGTCAGTATCGAGGGCGACGTGTGCGTGGAAGCCTCGACCGGCAGCGCCACCTACATCATGGAGGAAGGGAGCTCGGTCGGGGGCATGGTGGAGGTCTCCGCGTCCACGGGTTCCGTGTCTGTCACGGCTGCGGCCGGCGAGCTATGGGGGGGTATCAGCGTGAGCTCCTCCACGGGCTCGGCAGGCCTCACCTTGGAGCGGACGACCATCGGTGGAAACATCACGGTCGAGACGTCCACGGGGAGCGCGGGCCTATCGTTGGTGAACGTTACCCTTGCCAACGACATCGCCTTGGACGCGTCGGTCTCGACGGGAACCGTCACCGTGAACGTAGATCAGGCCGCCAACCCGGGCGGCAACATCACCGCCAGCTTCTCGACCTCCACGGGCAGCGTCCACGTCACCTACAAGGGCGACGACGCGCACGCCAGTGCCAAGTTCACGACGAGCACAGGGACGGGCACCGCGCATTTCACGAACACGGGCGGGTTCACGACGCCCTCGGCCACCGAGTTCCAGTCCGTCAACCAGTCAAACCCGTGCCGTTTCGATGCCCAGGTGAGCACGGGCACGGGGAACGCATACATCACGGGCTCGATGCTCTAATCCCTCTTTCACGTCCTTTTTTCCACCTTTGTTATTGTTGCACGGATTGCGGGCTGGGCAGCCCGTTATCAAAGTTGATGCTGCGACGCGCACGCGCGCCCGGCGCATCGCTTCGAGGCGCTCGTGCGATCTCTCGTGGTCGCTGCATGGTGCCGAGCTTGACGCTGGGTTTAATATGCGGCGGGTCGTACATGTCTTGGATTTGTACCCGCCTACCGGCCCGGCGAGCGCCTCATGGACGAGAAGTTGAACCGTTTCGCACGGATCTTCGCGTCGAGATCCGACTACGCGTTCCTCATCCAGAAGGCAGCGGAGCAGATGGCCGAGCTCGATAAGGAGTGCCAGGACGACCGGATGACGTGCACAGTTCGTCCCTTGTGCGAGAAGCGGCGCTGGCTCAGCATCCTGATCAAGGCAGGTGCGCCCATGTCGATGATACCCAAGTTCTGCTACGAGCTGCAGCAGAAGATCGTCGACAGGGCGCTGAAGAAGGAAAAGTACTTCTACGAGCCGGAGGACTGTGCCGTCTACCTCGACGAGTTCTTCCTCCTCGTCTCGCAATCCAGCCCGTACAAGCTCGCGAAGATGCTCGCCAATAGCGAATACGAGGATCTCACCTTCACGCTCGAGACGTTCTTCAGGTCGAGGTTCAACCGGGTGATGTCGCTCAACCTGGAGGAGAACTTGATCCTCCTCGCCGACGACACCCTCTGGTACGTCGATTACATCGACAAGTACATCATCTTGAACATTAACGACGAGCGGCTCTTCAACCAGGCCACGCTGCTGGCCCTCTTGAAGTTCCTCAGCCGGTATTATCGGATCGAGATCAAGATCTTCGAGAGCTCGCCCGAGTCGTGGATCCTCGACATGATCCTCTTCGACATCACGAGCCCCGACGTGTCGCAGAACGAGTCGTTGAAGGCGTTACTCGCCGAGGCGATAGGGAAACTGACCCGCCTCGTGAAGGAGGTCAACTTCAAGATCGAGGAGAGCAAGGCACACCTGCTCGTCAAGATCAACTCGTTCTGCGGGATACCGGAAAGCCTATATGCCGTCGAGCCGGTCACGTACGGTGAGGTGAAGAGGGCATTCCTGGGGCTCGTCGAATTCAAGAAGAAGATGGATGGTTGGGTCTCTGCTAACTTGAAACAAGAAGCACCGAAATGAACAACGTGCAACAACAACGCAAAACAACGCTGGTCCCCCCAAATGTCCCAAGAAAACGATACCAACCCGGAGCCACCGAGTCCGAAGGAACTGGAGGACAAGAAGGTGCAGGCAAGGCGCGAGGAGATCCTCAAGCTCGTGGAATCCAAGCAGTACCGCGACGCCCTCAACCTTTGCTTCCAGATCATCTCGGAGAAGGACGCGCGCCTCCTGTCCGACGCGCTCGACGCGATCCGGCAGGTGAACTCGGATGACCCCGCCTTGATCGAGCCGGCGCAGCTCCAGGTGGCCGTCGACTTCTTGCACAGCGACGACGACATCATACGCGCGTCCGCGGTCCTCGCGCTCAAGCCCGTCTTGCTCGCCAAGCCGGAGGCGCTCTACCAGATGCTCACGAACGTCTTCACGACGGCCACGTCGAAGAACGGGAGGGAAGAGGCAATCCGGCTCCTGGGCCTGCTCGGCACAGACCACCCGGAGAAGGTCGAAAAACTGGTACCCGAGTTCGTCGCGTGCCTCGCCGACGACAACGTCCACGTGCGGAAGAGGAGCCTCGAGGTGTTGCGGATCCTCTCCAAGACCGCCCCCGGGAAGATCGAGAAGGAGCTAAAGAAGATGGCAGGGAAGATCGCAGACGCGGAGACCCTCTCGGGGATCCACGAGGTCGTCGCGGAGGCGATCAAGAACCGCGAGATGAAGCCCATCGACGAGAAAGCCACCAAGGAGGAGGAGAAGGACGACCTCATCCCCGACGTCCCGCCCCAGCCGAAGAAGGAGGGGGAGGTGATGCCGGCCCCGGCCGAAGCGGAACCGCCAGGTGGGACGAGGCCGGAGAAGCCCATCTTGAGCGAGACCGAGATCCAGAAGGAGATCGGCGCGAAGATCGAGGCCGAGTTCTCGAAGATCGAGGAGGGCGTGAAGCCGGCCCCCTCCGAACTCAAGGAGCTGAAGGAGATCAAGAGCCCGCAAGACCTCGCCCCCTCGCCTGCCCCCGCCTCGGTCGCCGCGAAAGCGCCGGAACAAGCCGCGCCGGCGGCGCCACCCTCGGACAAGGAACACGCGCCCCCGGTAGCCGTGCCGGGGCCGCAAGACGACATCGCAAAGAAGCAGCTCGAGCTCAAGGAGAAGGAGCTGCAGCGGCGCGAGGACGAGCTCAAGAAGCTCGAGCTCGAGAAGAAGGAGCTGGAGTTGCAGGCCAAGGAGCTCGAGATGCAGCGGGAGGAGCTCAAGAAGGCGCAACTCGAGCAGATGGAGCTGGAAGTCAAGCGGAAGGAGGAAGAGTTGAAGCAGAAGGAGCTGGCCTTGAAGCTCAAGGAGCTGGAGGAACGGGAAAAGAACCTCAAGGCGATCGAAAAAACGTTCCAAAAGGACGAGTAACAACATTCCTTCCTTTCAAGAGCGCCGGATCCCCAAGCCGGAAGCGCGTCCTCCTTCCTTCAGCATGCTGCGGCAAATCGGGGCAATTGGAGCATTCACGCCTAAAAATCTAAATATCGAGAGGTTGATAGCTCATCATCATAACAGACACGGGCAGAAAGGATGATTAACCAATCAACCATCTTTGAACTGAAGGGAGCTGATGGGATATTCGAATTCTTCGAGCTGGCGTTGATGTTCCTCGTCGTCGCGTTCATCATCTATGCCGGGGCGCAGTTCTTCGCTAGGATCCGCGACAAAGAAGCTTTCGAGGTCGAAAAGAAACTCTACCTGGGATACTCGATGTTTTTCGTCGCGCTAGGCATCGGTTACGGTGCGTATGTGGTCGACCGGATCTGGCGGTACCTGTTTAACGACCGCTTGTTCACGGACTATGATGAATTCGCGTTCCACGACTACATGCTCGTGACCTTCTTCGGCATGTCGATTGGGTTCATTTTCTTGACCTACGTGGTCGAGAAGCACATCTTGAGCAGGAAG